>NZ_SDFT01000243.1:0-8267 GCF_004916815.1 Pantoea sp. R102 | reverse complement strand
AGCCGACGCCATTCGCCAATCAGCGCGCCCGCGCCAGCGGCGACAATCAGCCCACCGGCCACGCCGCTGCCCAGTGCAAACCAGTCGCGCGTCAGCCAGGCATCGTGCAGCCACTGGGCGCCCTGCGCCACCACGCTGATGCCAAAAATACCCAGCCCGACGCCCACCATTTTGCGCCACAGGCTGCGCTTTGGCCGCAGCGCGGCTTCCACCACTTTCTCGCCGGCGCCCTCTTCCAGCGGCTCCGCGTCAGGCGTCACCAGAAACCCCTGTTGCGCGTCGCTGCTAAAGTTGTGCGCCGCGCGCAGGGTCGGCTCCACAGGCTCCTGCAGCGGGCGGGCAAAATCTATCCGAGGTTTGAGTGGCGTTTCATCGCTCATCGCAATTTATCTCCCAGTAAAAATTCCAGCGCAGCATCCATGCGGATATGCGGCAACGGCCGATCGACATCCAGCTGCTGCGGCCGGAACTGTTCAAACTGAAACCCCTGCTGCTGCCAGAAGCTGTTGCCCGGCAGGCGCGGCGGTACTTCGCCCGGGTAAAAAGTCAGCGGTTCACCGTCGGCAAGGCGATGACCGCGCAGCGCCGGTAATTTTTCTCCGCGATGATCCACCAGCCCGCTCTCGGTCGCCTGCACCGACGCCAGCCCCAGGCAATCCATGCTGATGCCTTCAAACGCGGCGTTCTGCCACGCGTCCTGCACCAGCTGCTGCAGCAGCGACACCATATTGGCGTGCTGATCGGCGGTGATGTGATCGGCCTTGGTGGCGGCAAACAGCAACTTATCGATGACCGGCGAGAACAGACGGCGGAACAGCGTGCGCTGGCCATAGTGAAAACTTTGCATCAGCTGGGTCAGCGCCAGCCGCATATCATTGAACGCCTGCGGTCCACTGTTGAGCGGCTGCAGGCAATCGACCAGCACGATCTGACGATCGAAGCGCAGGAAGTGATTTTTATAAAACCCTTTCACCACATGCTGACAGTAGTAGTGAAAACGCTGCTGCAGCATGGCGAAATTGCTGCCGGCCGGTGCCTGCAGCAGCTTACCGGCCTGCTGATCATCGACGTTGGGCCACGGAAAAAACTGCAGTGCTGGCGCGCCAGCCATGTCACCCGGCAACACAAAACGTCCCGGCTGGATGAAGTGCAATCCTTCGGTTTTGCACTGATGCAGGTAGTCGGTCCAGGCCGCGGCGATCTCCGCCAGGCGGTTTTCATCGGCGGGCGCGAACGGGTCGAGATCGGCGCTCAGGCTGTGCCAGCGCGCGGCCCACTGCTGACGATCGCCCTGCAGCAGGCCGACCATCTGGCGTGACCAGCTGAGATAATCCTGTGCCAGCATCGGCAGATCGAGCAGCCACTCGCCGGGATAATCGACAATTTCGAGGTAAAGGGTGGCGGTATCTTTGAAATGACGCAGCAGAGACTGATCCGGCCGGTAGCGCAGCGCAAGGCGCATCTCGCTGACGCCGCGCGTCGGGGTCGGCCACATCGGCGGCGTGCCGTACAGCTGGGCCAGCCCTTCGTCATAGGTAAAGCGCGGCGTACCCAGCTCACGCTGGGGCACGCGCTTCACGCCCAGCAGCCGCTCTTCGCGTACCACGGAAAACAGCGGCAGACGCGCGCCGCTGTGGACATTGAGCAGCTGGTTAACCAGCGAGGTGATAAAGGCGGTTTTGCCGCTGCGGCTCAGGCCGGTGACGGCGAGGCGCAGATGACGATCCACGCCACGGTTCATCAGCCCCATCAACTCATTTTGCAGTCTTTTCATCGCTCTCCCTGATGAAACGTGCCGACAGGCGGTTAAACGCCTTACTCAGCAACGGTTCCAGGGCGGCCGCCAGCAACAGGCGCAGCGGACGGCGCGCCACCGATTTCACTGCCCAGCCGGCCAGGCCGCCGGGCGCATAGGTTACTGCACTGATGATGATGAATTTTCCCGCCGACTTCAACGCAGGCGTTGCACGGCGGCGTAGAGCAGTTAAACGTTGCGTATGCATAGCGCCTCTCTTAGAGCAGCGGACCCACTGACGGGCCCGCGACAGGAATTAAATCTGGCGGAAACGGCTGCGTACGCTGAAGGTTTCTGAGGTCACGTAACGCTCAATATCGCGTACGTTACGCTCATCCGCGGTGAGCGTATTTTCCAGCTCATCCAGCAGTTCGCGCGCCGTTGGTGTGCGCTCAGAGGGTGCGTCCAGCGGTTTTTCATCCAGCACGTAGCCGAGGATAAAGTAGGCGGTCACGGTGATCATAAACAGACCGAAAAACAGTGACAGCACCACAATCACCCGCAGCAGCCGCACCGGAATATCCAGGTACTCGGCCAGCCCGGCACACACGCCGCGCACTTTGCCCTGCTGCGGAATACGCCACAGTTTGCGTCCGTTCATCATGGCTGCCTCCAGTTCGGGTGTTCGGCATCGAGGATCGCTTCCAGCGCCTCGACCCGGTCACGCATGCGGCGCGCTTCATGCGTCAGCTGCTGCAGGCGCTGCAGGTCACCGGACGAAAGCGTCCCGCCGTTGCGTTTGTTGCTGTAGTGCAGCCATAACCAGATCGGTGCCACAAACAGCACGAAGATCGTTAACGGTATGGCCAGAAATAGTGCGCTCATTGACTCTCCTTTTTCAGTACACCCGGCAATCCGGGCCCGTTAGCAGGCCCGGGGCGATCACTCGCTGCGGTTCATTTTGGCTTTCAGCGCAGCCAGCTGCTGGCTGATTTCGTCATCGGCTTTCAGATCGGCAAACTGCTGGTCCAGCGTTTTGCTTTTACCGAAGCGCTGGCTTTCCGCTTCTGCTTCCATGTGATCGATGCGGCGCTCAAAAGATTCGAAGCGTGCCATTGCCTCATCCAGCTTGCCGCTGTCGAGCTGACGACGCACATCGCGTGACGATGAAGCCGCCTGATGACGCAGCGTCAGGGCCTGCTGGCGGGCGCGGGTTTCGCTGAGTTTTTTCTCCAGCTCGCCAATCTCGCCTTTCATGCGATCCAGCGTCTCTTCAACGTGGCTGGCTTCCTGCTGCAGCGCAGCGATCAGGTCGGTCAGCTTCTGTTTCTCAATCAGCGCCGAACGGGCTAAGTCTTCTTTCTCTTTACTCAGCGCCAGCTCAGCTTTTTCCTGCCATTCCGCCTGCTGAATTTCGGCCTGCTCAATACGGCGCAGCAGCTGTTTCTTTTCTGCCAGCGCGCGGGCCGAGGTGGAACGTACTTCCACCAGCGTGTCTTCCATTTCCTGAATCATCAGGCGTACCAGTTTCTGCGGATCTTCGGCACGCTCCAGCAGCGAGTTGATGTTAGCGTTCACGATATCGGCGAAACGAGAAAAAATACCCATAATGATGTTCCTCTGGTTGTCATGTCTTTACGCTCATGACTAATACAAGATGCGTGCCAGTTTTTAATGTGCTGATTTTACTGGGTTTGACTGTTTTACACGCGCGGCGCAATCCGTTAAGGTAGTGAAATTAATTAATCAGTGGTGAATTTCATCATGGCAAACGGTAAAGACAATCTGCTGGGCGAGTCGAATAACTTTTTAGAGGTGCTGGAACAGGTATCGAAACTGGCACCGCTGGAGAAACCGGTGCTGGTGACTGGCGAACGCGGTACCGGTAAAGAGCTGATTGCCAGCCGCCTGCACTACCTCTCCGACCGCTGGCAGGGGCCGTTTATTTCGCTCAACTGCGCCGCGCTGAATGAAAACCTGCTGGATTCCGAGCTGTTCGGCCATGAAGCCGGTGCCTTTACCGGCGCCCAGAAGCGCCACCTTGGCCGCTTTGAGCGCGCCGATGGCGGCACGCTGTTTCTGGATGAGCTTGCCACTGCGCCGATGCTGGTGCAGGAGAAACTGCTGCGCGTAATTGAGTATGGCCAGCTGGAACGCGTTGGCGGCAATCAGTCGCTGCAGGTTAACGTGCGGCTGGTGTGCGCTACCAACGAAGATCTGCCCGCGCTGGCCGCCGCCGGCCGTTTTCGCGCCGACCTGCTTGATCGCCTGGCGTTCGATGTCGTCCAGCTGCCGCCGCTGCGCGAGCGCCGCAGCGATATTCTGGTGATGGCCGAGCATTTTGCCATTCAGATGTGCCGCGAGCTGGGACTGGCGCTGTTTCCCGGCTTTAGCGAGCGCGCTCAGCTCACTCTGTTGCAGCACAGCTGGCCGGGCAACGTGCGTGAACTGAAAAACGTGGTGGAGCGCTCGGTGTACCGTCATCACAGCACCGAACAGGCGCTCGACACCATCATCATCAATCCGTTTGCGCCACGCAGCGCTCCTGCGGTAACTGAAGCGGAAGCAGAACAGCGTGAAAGTGCCCTGCCGGCGCTGCCGCTGGATTTACGCCAGTGGCAAAACCAGCAGGAGCGCGCACTGGTCGAAGCCAGTCTGCAACAGGCGCGATACAACCAGCGCCGCGCCGCTGAACTGTTGCGCGTCACTTATCATCAGCTGCGGGCGATGATGAAAAAACACGGGATCGAATCTCAGTAGGGTTTAACAGACGGGTATCACTGAAGGCGTCGCGCTGCGGCAGCTGTCAGTTTTGCACGCCGGGTTGTCAGCTATGCGTGAGCCGCGTCCGGCAGGTTACTGCAGACTACAGGCAGACCTCAAGGAGACCCCCATGCTGACTCAACCTGCTGAAAAATATCGCCCGTGGCCTGTCATCAATCTGGCGGATCGCCAGTGGCCGTCACGCCAGATCACCCGCACGCCGCGCTGGCTCTCAACCGATTTGCGCGATGGCAATCAGGCGCTGGCTACGCCGATGGACAGCGCGCGCAAATTAGCATTCTGGCAACTGCTGCTGCGTTGCGGCTTTAAAGAGATTGAAGTGGCATTTCCCGCCGCCTCGCAAACCGATTATGACTTTGTGCGCCTGCTGATTGAACAGCAGCACATCCCTCACGACGTCACTATTCAGGTATTAACCCAGGCGCGCGGCGATTTAATCGATCGCACCTTTGCAGCACTGCGTGACGCGCCGCAGGCGATTGTCCATCTGTATAACGCCACCGCCCCGCTGTTCCGAGAGCGCGTATTTCGTCAGAGCAAAGCTGAAATCGTCGAGCTGGCCTGCGCCGCCGCGCGGCAAATCCGCGCACGCTGTGCGGCGCAGCCCGCCACACGCTGGACCTTTCAGTACTCGCCGGAAACCTTCTGCTTTACCGAGCCGGAATTTGCGCTGGAAATCTGTGAAGCGGTCGCCGCCATCTGGCAGCCGGGACCGCAGCGGCCGATGATCATCAATCTGCCCGCCACGGTGGAAGTCAACACGCCCAACGTGTATGCCGACCAAATCGAGTATTTCTGTCGCCACTTCAGCCAGCGCTCACAGGTGGCCATCAGCGTCCATCCACATAACGATCGCGGCACCGGCATCGCCTGCGCCGAGCTGGCGCTGCTGGCCGGCGCCGATCGCGTTGAAGGCTGTCTGTTTGGTAACGGCGAGCGCACCGGCAACGTCGATCTGGTGACGCTGGCGCTGAATCTCTATACCCAGGGCGTGACGCCTGAGCTGGACTTTAGCGATATGCGCGAGGTGCTGGAAGTGGTGACGCGCTGTAACCAGCTGCCAGTCCATCCGCGCCATCCTTACGCCGGCGAACTGGTGTTTACCGCCTTCTCCGGCTCGCATCAGGATGCCATTCGCAAAGGCTTTGCCGAACGCAGCGCGCGTAATGAAGTGGTATGGCAAATGCCCTACCTGCCGCTCGATCCGCTGGACATCGGCTGCAGCTATGAAGCGGTGATCCGCGTGAATAGCCAGTCCGGTAAAGGCGGTGCCGCCTGGCTGCTGGAACAAAATCACGGCCTGCAACTGCCGCGCGGCCTGCAGCAGGATTTCAGCCGCTGCGTGCAGCAGCACACCGATGCTCACGGCCAGGAGATGACGCACCACGCGCTGTGGCAGCTGTTCTGTCAGCAGTACGGCCTGCAACAGCCGCGGTGTCGCCTGCTGCAGGCGGAGAGCCATAGCGATGATCAGGGCGAGACGCGGATTAAAGCGCGCCTGCAGCAGGGTCCGCAGCAGCTGACCCTGGAAGGGCGCGGCAACGGTCTGCTGTCAGCGGCGGTGGCCGCGCTGCGTCAGCGCTTCGATCTGGCCGTAACCATTGAGGATTACCATGAACACACGCTGGGCAAACGCAGCGACAGCCGTTCGGTGTGCTATATCAGCTGCATCACGCCGCGTGGCGAGCGTGCGTGGGGGGTGGGTATTGATAATGACGTGACGCGCGCCTCGCTGCAGGCGTTGCTTAACGCGGCGGGCGCTTTTCTGCCGCCGGAAAGTAGTTCGCTGGCGTAACGCCCAGCACGCGACGAAACATGGCGCTGAAGGCGCTCGGGCTGTCATAGCCGAGATCGAGCGCCACGGCCAGCACCGTATCGCCCTGCGCGGCTTTGGTCAGCGCCACGCTCAGCCGGGCACGCCGCAGCCAGTCGCTAAACTGCAAACCAGTTTCGCGACTGAAATGGCGCGCCAGCGTCCGTTCCGCCACACACAGCTGCGCCGCCGCGCGCGCCAGCGTCCAGCTCTCGCCCGGTGACTGCTGAATCTGCTGGCACAGCGCCAGCAACCGGTCGCTGTGCGGCAGTGGCAGGCCAAACGGCAGCACGTCCATCACGCGAATCTCATCGAGAATCAGCTCGTAAATGCGCTCGGCGCGACTGCCAGACGCGTAATGCTCCGGCAGCGTGAGCGCGCTGACAATCAGCTCCCGCAGCAGCGGCGATATCTGCACCACCTGACAGCTGGCGGGCAGATCGGCGCGCGCCAGCGGATCGACAAACAGCGTGCGCGCCGCCACGCTGCCAACGATGTGCAGCGCATGACGCGTGCCGGCCGGCAGCCACACGCCGCGGCTGGGCGGCACAATCCAGCTGCCGTGTTGCGTTTCCACTTTCACCACGCCGCTCAAAGTATGTATCAGCTGCGCGCAGTGGTGATAGTGCCACGGCTCCGCATCGCCGTGCGCGTAATCATGCGCATACGGCACCAGCGGACGCTGCGAGAAGTCAAAGTCGAGCCGCTGACTCATTTAGCGTTTCAGGTACTGATAAACCGCCGCCAGATCCTGCTCGCCGTAACCGGCATCGACCGCCTGCTGCCAGACATCGACGATGTTTTCCAGCGCCGGCAGTGAGGTGTCGCCGGCCGCGTCCAGCGCCAGCCGCGCATCCTTCAGCGCCCAGATCAGATGCATCTGCGGCGTAAAGTCGCCGCTGGCAATCATGCCGAGTTTCATTTTGGCGTACGGCGCTGCCAGCGGACCGCCTTCCAGCACCTGCCAGAGATCGTCGGTAGTGAAACCAAACTGCTCTGCCAGCCGGGTGCTTTCGGCAAGACTCTGCATCAGGCCAATCAGCCAGCTATTCACCACCAGCTTCATGCGCGAGCTGGCGCCGGCGGCACCCAGCCACTGCGTCCCTTTACCAATCGCGGCAAACACCTGCTCCGCCGCCTGGGCACGCTGCCGGTCGCCGCTGGCCATCACCAGAATCTGCGCGTTTTCAGCCGGCGCTTTGGTACCGGAGACCGGCGCATCAATAAACACCACGTCCGGCCGTGCGGCCGCCAGCCCGGCGATCAGCGCGTCGGTCGCTTCAACACCGATGGTGCCCATCTGCGCCACGGTAGCCCCCTGCTGCAGTGCGTTCTGCACCTGGTTAAGCGTGGCGCGCGTGGTAGCGCCGTCCGCCAGCATGGCAATCACCACGTCTGCGCCTTCCACAGCCTGCGCGGCGCTGTCGCTCAGCGTCAGGCCTGCGGCCACCAAATCTTCCCCTTTGGCACGCGTGCGGTTCCAGCCGCGCACGGTAAAGCCCTTCTTCAACAGATTGGCGGCAAATGCGTGTCCCATCGCGCCTAATCCCAGTACCGCAACTACAGGTTGCTGATTCATGTTTTCTCCTTCTTCTTACCGCAGGCAAAACGATCACACTGACAGAAATTGGGGCTGACAGCCAGGCCAGAGGTGCGGTGAAAGGACATTTTTCACGCCACACTTAACAGGGTTCTGCCCTACTATTAACGCTTTTCAAACCCGCGCTAAAACGATTAACATACGCGCGATAAATGTCCCGATTGGTTCATTTCACGTCTTTTACGGTTATTAAAATGAAAATTGCTCTTTTGCGACAGGCACCGTTGCTGATGCTGCCTGCACTCCTGCCGCTGCCGCTATTGGCGGCGGACAATGCCAGCAATACCCTGGTAGTAAGCGCCGCGCCCGCGGCCAGTGGACTGGCTGAGCTGGAT
>NZ_SDFT01000242.1:0-6437 GCF_004916815.1 Pantoea sp. R102 | reverse complement strand
CAGCACATACAGATAACCATCCGGCCCCTGACGAACATCGCGGATGCGTTCGCCACGGTCACCCAGCAGCCGCTGCGCCTCTTCGACCTTCTCGCCGTTAACGCGGAGACGGATCAGACTTTTATCTTTCAGCGCACCGATAAACAGCGAGTTTTTCCACTGGGGAAAGCGCGCGCTATTGTAAAACGCCATGCCGCTGATGGCCGGCGATTGCTGCCAGTAAAACAGCGGTTGCTCAGTGCCGGCAACGGCGCTGCCCTGCGCTTCCGGCACTTTCTGCCCGCTGTAATCAATGCCGTATGTCGCCAGCGGCCAGCCATAATTTTTGCCCTTCGCCGCCAGGTTCACCTCATCGCCGCCGCGCGGGCCGTGTTCACTCTCCCACATCTGCTGCGTCCACGGATTAAGCGCCAGCCCCTGCGGATTGCGCACGCCGTAAGACCAGATCTCCGCGCGTGCGCCCTGACGATGGTTAAACGGATTATCCGCCGGCACCTTGCCGTCCTGCGTCAGGCGGACAATTTTGCCCGACAGTTTGTCCAGCTGCTGCGCGCTGCGGCTGGCAAAGTTATCGCCGAACGCGATGTACAGATAGCCCTGGCGATCAAACGCCAGCCGCGTGCCGATGTTGGCACCGCCGGAGAGTTTCGGCGTTTGCTCCAGCACCACCTTAAAATCCTGCAGCTGACGGAGATCTGCGCTGAGCGTGCCGTAACCCACTACACCGCCCGCGCGGCCGGTGTCATCGGCGGTGGTATAACTGAGCCACACCCGACGGCTTTGCGCGAAGTCCGGCGCCAGCACCACATCCAGCAGACCGCCCTGGCGGTTGGCCCACACGTTGGGTACGCCGCTAATCGGCTGCGATAGCCCCCGGCCCGGCTGCCAGCTGCGCAGCTGTCCGGAACGTTCGGTAATCAGCAGGGTTTGCTGGTCGGGCAGAAACGCCACTGACCACGGATGATCGAGCTTGTCCTGTAATACCTGCACCTGGACATCAGCCGCCAGCGCGGTAAAGGAACCGCTGAGCGCGCCAGCCAGCAGCGCAACACGCCATAAACGCATGGGATTCTCCTTTTCACAGTCTGCCGTTAAGGGTAGTCAGCCAGTTAGAAAGGATGTGCAGGATTTACAAAACATTAAGCCCGGCGCAGTGGCCGGGCTTGTAGCAGGCAGGATTATTCGAAGCAGGTTTCCGGGTTTTCCGACAGTGAAATGAAGGATTCACCGCCTTTGGTCAGGGCAATAATGCCGCCGCTTTCAATATCATAAACCCAGCCGTGCAGGCGCAGCTTGCCTTTGCGCAGCGCGACCGAAACGGAAGGATGCGTTTTGATATTGTTGAGCTGGGCAATCACGTTCTCTTTCACCATTTCGTTGAGGCGTTTCTCAACTGATTCGTAGTTGCGCTCTTCCACCACCGCTTTTGCCGCATTGGCGTAGTGCAGCCAGTGATCAACCGCCGGCATGCTCTCGAGATCGGCGTTGGACGCAATCGCGTTCATCGCACCGCAGTTGGAGTGGCCACAAATGATAATTTCGGTTACGCCCAGCGCGACCACCGCGTACTCGATGGTTGCTGACACGCCACCCGGCTCCGGACCAAACGGCGGGACGATGTTACCAGCGTTACGGATCACAAACAGCTGGCCCGGCTCCGACTGTGTCACCAGCTCTGGCACCAGACGGCTATCCGAACAGGAGATGAATAAAGCTTTAGGATTCTGGTTGGACGCCAGACTCTTGAAAAGATCCTTCCTTTCAGGAAACACATTCTGTTGAAAATTCAGAAAACCTTTGACGATCTCTTGCATTTGTCTGCTCTCACATTATCCACTTCTGCCCCGGCAGAGAGAAACTCACCGCTGGCGCGCTTTAAAATTCTGTAATGTCGATAATAACTTACAATTATCAACCCGATATTTAAGCAAAATCGACCCGCTTGCACAACCCGGATGTCCGCCACCCTGTGACTATTGAACGTGGGTTACCCTCAGCAAGCATAGCGTTAACATCAATTTTTGCCGCCGATCAGATTCTCACGCAGCCTATACATTTTCCCCGTCAACCTCTGTACAATCGCGCTCCTGTCCACCTTAATTATGATGAATTTTTATCCTTATGAGCCATGTCAAAAATCCGCCGCGTGTAGGCTTCGTCTCTCTCGGCTGCCCAAAAAACCTCGTCGACTCTGAACGCATCCTGACGGAACTGCGGACAGAAGGCTACGACGTGGTGCCACGCTACGATGATGCGGAGATCGTCATCGTTAACACCTGTGGATTTATTGACAGTGCCGTACAGGAATCACTGGAAGCGATTGGTGAAGCGCTGAACGAGAACGGCAAAGTGATCGTCACCGGCTGCCTCGGCGCCAAAGTGGATCAGATTCGCGAAGTGCATCCGAAAGTACTGGAGATCACCGGCCCGCACAGCTACGAGCAGGTGCTGTCGCACGTGCACACTTACGTGCCAAAACCCGAGCACAACCCGTTCCTCAGTCTGGTGCCGGAACAGGGCGTGAAGCTGACGCCGCGCCACTACGCTTACCTGAAAATTTCCGAAGGCTGTAACCATCGCTGCACTTTCTGCATCATTCCGTCAATGCGTGGCGATCTGGACAGCCGTCCGATTGGCGCGGTACTTGATGAAGCTAAACGTCTGGTGGAAGCCGGCGTAAAAGAGCTGCTGGTGATCTCGCAGGACACCTCCGCGTACGGCGTCGATGTTAAACACCGCACCGGTTTCTGGAACGGTTCGCCGGTGAAAACCAGCATGGTCAGCCTGTGTGAGCAGCTGGCAAAACTCGGCGTCTGGGTGCGTCTGCACTACGTTTATCCGTATCCGCACGTGGATGATGTGATCCCGCTGATGGCCGAAGGCAAAATCCTGCCTTACCTCGATATTCCACTGCAGCACGCCAGTCCGCGTATCCTGAAGCTGATGAAGCGTCCGGGCGCGGTTGAGCGCACGCTGGAGCGCATCAAACGCTGGCGTGAAATCTGTCCGGAGCTGACGCTGCGTTCCACCTTCATCGTGGGTTTCCCGGGCGAAACCGAAGAAGATTTCCAGATGCTGCTCGACTTCCTGCGTGAAGCACGCCTCGATCGCGTTGGCTGCTTCCAGTACAGCCCGGTTGAAGGCGCCACGGCTAACCAGCTGCCGGATCAGGTACCGGACGACGTCAAGCAGGCGCGTTTTGACCGCTTCATGCAGCTGCAGCAGCAGATCTCCGCAGAGCGTCTGCAGGAGAAAATCGGTCGCGAGATTCTGGTGATCATTGATGAAGTGGATGAAGAAGGCGCGGTCGGCCGCAGCATGGCCGACGCCCCGGAAATCGACGGTGCGGTGTACCTGAATGGCGATCGCCAGGTGAAGGTCGGCGAAGTGGTGCGCGTTAAAGTCGAACACGCCGACGAATACGACCTGTGGGGCACGCGCGTTTAACCGTACTTTTGCTGGTGCGCTTTTTTGCGCGCCAGATAATCGTTATCGGCGCGCAGCCGGTCCCAGCACGCTTTGAATACGGCCGCCGCAGCGGCCTTTTCTTTTTCTACCGTCCGCGGCAGCTCTTTGCCGTCAGCACCGTATTTCCGTCCGCCCTGATGATTGCTGTAGCGGCGCGCGCGGGTGTAGCCCATCTGAATAAATTTGCGCGCCATATCCATACCGACAAAATCATCCTGCGCGCGATACGCCTCGAACAGCTGCATGATTTTTTCTGATGACTGCTGCGCCAGCTCGACGGTGCGAAAGCGCCAGTGCGGCAGAATTTCGCTCTTATAAGGTTCCACCATCAGCACCCCCTGCTCGCCGCGCCCGACCTGATACAGCTCCGGATGCTGACGGAAGTCGAGCTGTTTAAAATCCTGCTGGTAATTGAAGGGTTTCATCCCCTGGCCTCCTGTCCGTAACCATTACTGCGGTGAATTATTTCGCTGCCGCACTTTAGTGATGCTTTTTTCCACCGATAACATAACTACCGGCTCATTTGCTAAGAGATGCTCACATGTTCAACAAGATGAAAATTGTGACCGCCATTGTGGTTATTCTGGTGGTATTCACAGCCATGCAGGCCATATCCGGCTCGCTCTTTTTCTCCTCGCTGCGCGCGGGACAACATAATTTCACCGCCAGCAATCAGTTGTCTCATCAGCAGCGCGAGCTGGGCGACGGCTGGCAAACGCTGGTGAAAACCCGCGTCACCATCAACCGCGTGGCGATCCGTATTCTGAAAAATCAGACTGACGAGCAGTCGCTGGCGGCGATCAACAAGCTACTGCTGGCAGCCGGTGCCTCGCTGGAAGCGGCGCAGCAGCACTTCAATCAGTATAGAAGCTATCCGCGCATCGACGGCCAGAGTGCGTCGACCGCCGATCTGATCGACAATAAATTCAAAGCGTTTGCCGCGCTGCTGCAGCAGTCCGCCGTGTTTCTGAAAGCCAATAACTACGCGGCCTACGGCAACCTCGATGCGCAGCAGGCGCAGGATGAACTGGAACAGGCTTATCAGCAGTGGCGCGATGAAAACATGCAGCTGATTAATCAGCGCAGCCTGCAAAATGACAGCAACTATCAGCAGGTGCTGATCATGATTGCCGTCATCGCGCTGGTGGTGGTGCTGATGGTGGCGGCGGTATGGACGCTGGTACGCCGCGTGCTGCTGGCACCGATGCAGCAGGTGCAGCAGCAGATCGAGCGCTTTGCCGAAGGCGATTTGTCAGCCAGCCTGCAGGTGGCAGGCCGCAGTGAAATGGCGGCCATTGCCGCCAGCCTGAATCATATGCAGCAGGCGCTGCTTGGTACCATTAATAACGTGCGCGACAGCGCGGATGCCATTTTTGGCAGCGCCAGTGCCATCGCCAACGGTAATAATGATCTCTCGGCGCGGACCGAACAGCAGGCTGCCTCACTGGAAGAGACCGCCGCCAGCATGGAACAGCTGACCGCGACCGTGAAGCAGAACGCTGACAACGCGCGTCAGGCCACGCAGCTGGCGAAAACCGCGTCGGACACCGCCGATAAAGGCGGTAACGTGGTGGAAGGCGTGGTGAAAACCATGCGCGACATTGCGGACAGCTCGAAGAAAATCGCCGACATCACCAGCGTCATCGACGGTATCGCTTTCCAGACCAACATTCTGGCGCTTAACGCCGCGGTAGAAGCGGCGCGTGCCGGTGAGCAGGGGCGCGGCTTTGCGGTGGTAGCGGGCGAAGTGCGCAACCTGGCCCAGCGCAGCGCGCAGGCGGCGAAAGAGATCAAACTGCTGATTGAAAACTCCGTGCAGCGCGTGGACCTCGGTTCGCAGCAGGTCAGCAGCGCTGGCGATACCATGCAGGAGATTGTCAGCGCGGTGACGCGCGTCACCGATATCATGGGCGAGATTGCCTCGGCCTCCGATGAGCAGAGCCGCGGTATCGACCAGATTGGCCAGGCGGTGAATGAGATGGATCGCGTGACGCAGCAGAACGCCACGCTGGTGCAGGAATCGGCCAGCGCCTCGGCATCGCTGGAGCAGCAGGCCAGCCGATTGTCATCGGCGGTGGCGCGTTTCAACACCGGCGCGCGCGCGCCCGCTGCGGTAACCGAGCGGGTGGTGAAACCGGTGCTGCCCGCCCCGACCCGCGCCCTGCCCGCAGCGGTGAGCCACGGTAACGACAACTGGGAAACGTTTTGATGCGCTGAAGTGTTAATAAAATCAGTGGCCTGATTAAGAGTCATGCGCCAGGCATTGCAGTTATCGTAGCGGCGCAATTTATTGCGCGATGAATCGCGCCGCTACAACTGCAATACGGTGTTCACCCTCAGCTCTTCAGTTTCGGGTCCAGCGCATCGCGCAGGCCGTCGCCCAGCAGATTGAACGCCAGCACGGTGAGAAAAATTGCCAGGCTGGGGAAGATCGCCACGTGCGGTGCAATCACCATATCGGCGCGCGCCTCGTTGAGCATCGCGCCCCACTCCGGCGTCGGCGGCTGCGCGCCCAGGCCGAGAAAGGACAGGCTGGCGGCGGTGATGATCGAAGTACCAATACGCATGGTGAAATAGACCACAATCGACGACACCGTGCCGGGCAAAATATGACGCATGATAATGGTCCAGTCGGAAGCACCAATACTGCGCG
The DNA here is from genome assembly GCF_004916815.1 of Pantoea sp. R102. Classification (NCBI taxonomy): domain Bacteria; kingdom Pseudomonadati; phylum Pseudomonadota; class Gammaproteobacteria; order Enterobacterales; family Erwiniaceae; genus Pantoea; species Pantoea sp. R102. Next base: position 316 of record NZ_SDFT01000242.1, on the reverse strand, counting down.
CCGACTCGATATAAGTCTGATGTTTCAGCACCAGCGTATTGCCACGCACCAGACGGGCAAATGCCGGAATACTGAAAATCGCCACTGCCACAATCACGTTGCTCATGCCACTGCCCATGATCGCCACCACCGCGATCGCCAGCAGGATGCCGGGAAACGCAAACAACACATCGCAGATGCGCATGGTGATGCGATCCCACCAGCCTTCGTAATAGCCCGCCAGCAGCCCCAGCACGGTGCCGATCACCGTGCCAATCGCCACCGAGAAGAAGCCAGCGATCAGCGAAATGCGCGTCCCGACCAGCACCCGGCTGAA
>NZ_SDFT01000241.1:0-8675 GCF_004916815.1 Pantoea sp. R102 | reverse complement strand
CTGCTCACCCAGGTGGTGAGAACACAGGCGGCGGCAAAGAACAGAATGCCGAACAGCAACACCGGACGCCGGCCATATTTATCCGACAGCGGACCGAGCAGCCACTGCAGTACTACGCCGCCCATCAGATAGGCAGTGAGTGAGGTGGATACCCATTCCGGGCCGACGTTAAACTCGGCGGTGACCAGCAGCATGCCGGGCTGAATCATGTCATGGGCGATGTAGGTCGCGAACTCAAACAACACCAGCGCCAGCGGAAACAGCAGCACGCGTCCGGTGAGTTGACTGATGGGTTGATAGCGGGCCATCTGGCCTCCTTGTCAGTGAAAAATAAAACGCGACTGCCAGGCAGTCGCGTTTGTCCATGTTGTTACAGCCGCTGTCAGGAGGTGCGTAAAACTCAGTCTACGCGCAGGACACGGCTGGTGTTGGTGGTGCCGGTGGTCGCCATCACGTCGCCCTGGGTGACAATCACCAGGTCGCCGGAGACGAGGAACCCTTTGTCGCGCAGCAGATTAACCGCATCGTGCGCGGCGGCGACACCATCGTTGTTGCTGTCAAAGAACACCGGCGTCACGCCACGGTACAGCGCGGTCAGGTTCAGGGTACGTTCATGACGTGACATTGCGAAGATCGGCAGACCGGAAGTGATGCGCGACGTCATCAGTGCGGTACGGCCAGATTCGGTCATGGTAATGATGGCCGACACGCCCTGCAAATGGTTAGCGGCGTACATCGCCGACATGGCAATCGCTTCTTCGATGTTGTCGAACTGCACGTCCAGGCGGTGTTTGGATACGTTCACGCTTGGAATTTTTTCCGCGCCGAGACACACTTTCGCCATCGCCGACACGGTTTCCGCCGGATACTGACCGGCCGCCGTTTCCGCCGACAGCATCACCGCATCGGTGCCGTCCAGCACGGCGTTTGCCACATCCATCACTTCCGCGCGGGTCGGCATCGGATTGGTGATCATCGACTCCATCATCTGGGTAGCAGTAATGATGGTGCGGTTCAGCTGACGCGCACGACGAATCAATGCTTTCTGAATGCCCACCAGCTCCGGATCGCCAATTTCCACGCCGAGATCGCCACGGGCCACCATCACCACGTCGGAGGCGAGGATGATGTCGTCCATCGCTTCCTGCGTTGCCACTGCTTCGGCGCGCTCCACTTTTGCCACCAGTTTGGCGTCGCAGCCGGCATCGCGTGCCAGACGGCGCGCGTAGTTCATGTCTTCGCCGTTACGCGGGAAGGAGACCGCCAGATAGTCGACGCCAATTTTCGCCGCGGTAATAATATCCAGCTTATCTTTTTCGGTCAGCGCTTCAGCCGACAGGCCGCCGCCGAGCTTGTTGATGCCTTTATTGTTGGAGAGCGGGCCGCCGACGGTCACTTCGGTGAAGACTTTCACCCCCTGAACTTCCAGCACCTTCAGCTGCACACGACCGTCGTCCAGCAGCAGGATATCGCCCGGCACCACATCTTCCGGCAGGCCTTTATAGTCGATACCGACTTTCTCTTTGTCGCCTTCACCTTTGCTCAGGTTGGCATCCAGCAGGAAGCGGTCACCGACATTGAGGAAAACTTTGCCTTCTTTGAAGGTTGATACGCGAATTTTAGGGCCTTGCAGATCGCCAAGAATGGCGACGTGGCGACCGAGTTTGGCCGCAATCTGCCGCACTTTATCGGCGCGCAGTTGATGATCTTCCGGGGTGCCGTGGGAGAAATTGAGTCGCACAACGTTAGCGCCCGCCGCGATGATTTTTTCGAGGTTGTTGTCGCGATCGGTGGCGGGGCCGAGGGTTGTAACGATCTTGGTTCTTCTGAGACGTCTGGACATGAAGGACTCCGTGGACAAAGTATCGTGTCGATCACAAGTGACACGCAATGGTCACTCATTCTATATGATCGAGGGGCTGTGATTCGACTCACATTGTGAATGTGATGTTAATTATTTTGCTGTGCGCGTGATTCCGTCGCCGGCTTTTCGAGGCGCGACGCTTTCAGCGCCTCTTTTACCCGCTTGAGATTCTCACGGAAAGCCGTACCGCGCTCCAGGGTAAAACCGGTTGCCAGCACGTCAACCACGGTGAGCTGCGCCAGGCGGGAAACCATCGGCAGATAGATGTCGGTATCTTCCGGTACATCCAGCGTCAGCGCCAGCGTGGCTTCCTCAGCCAGCGGCGATCCGGGCGAGGTGATAGCCAGTACGGTGGAAGCGTTTACACGAGCCAGGCGAGCCAGTTCTATCATATTTTTGGTGCGGCCAGTATGCGATATCAGAACAAACACGTCATTTGGTCCACTATTTATGCAACTCATGCGCTGGATCACAATATCCTCGGACCAGACGACCGGCAGATTAAAACGCAGAAATTTATTGGTGGCATCATGCGCCACCACCGCCGAGGCGCCAAGACCAAAGAAGGCCACTTTATGGGCCTGTGACAATGCCTGCACCGCCTGAGCCACCACCTGCATATCCAGTTGCTGACGCACGCGGCTGAGTCCCGCCAGCGCGGAATCAAAAATCTTGTGGCTGTAGCGTTCTACGCTGTCATTTTCTTCGACATCGCGACTGACCCAGCTCGGCCCTTTGGCCAGACTCTGTGCCAGCTGCAGCTTGAAATCGGGAAAGCCGCGCGTGCCCATGCGGTGACAGAAGCGGTTCACCGTCGGTTCGCTGACCTGCGCCGCCTGTGCCAGCGTGGCAATGCTCGAGTGCATCGCCTGCTGCGGCGCGGCCAGAATCTGTTCTGCCACTTTGCGTTCTGATTTGCTCAGCGCGGCCAGTTGCGCCTGTATTTGATCCAGCATGTTATTAACCCGATGACCATCAATCACTTTTTTGCGTTCACCCGTGCGTGAAATCGCTGCCAATTATGCGGAATATACCGTGTAATAGCCTGACGTACGCAGCGGCGGACAAATGTAACCGCGCTTTTTTTGTCATACTTTGATCGCTGCCGGGTTTTCGCCCGACAAACATCGAAACAGAAAAAGGCGCGTTAGCGCACTTCGCAACACGTTAAATGCGCCCCGGCGGTGCAGGATAATCACCTGTAACCGACCGCAGCCGGGTTGTCCTGGCGCGGTGAAAAAAGTACATTGTGCTGTAAGAAAATTACAATAAGGACCCGGCAGGATGAGGACGCTCAGGCCGGGTATATCCTGCAACGAGGAGAGGAAAATGGCGGTAACACAAACAGCCCAGGCATGCGATCTGGTGATTTTCGGTGCCAAAGGCGATCTTGCACGCCGGAAACTGTTGCCTTCACTGTATCAGCTGGAGAAAGCCGGTCAGATTCACGATACCACGCGCATTATTGGCGTGGGTCGCGCGGAGTGGGACAAAGAGGCCTACACCAAAGTGGTGCGTGAAGCGCTGGAAACCTTCATGAAGGAGAAGATTGACGAAGCGCTGTGGGACAAACTCAGCGGCCGTCTCGACTTCTGCAACCTCGACGTTAACGACACCTCGCACTTCTCGAAACTGGGCAAGATGCTGGATCAGAAAAACCGCGTCACCATCAACTATTTTGCCATGCCGCCGAGCACCTTTGGCGCCATCTGTGAAGGCCTGGGCGCCGCTAAACTCAACGCCAAACCGGCGCGCGTGGTGATGGAGAAGCCGCTCGGCACCTCGCTGGAGACCTCGCAGGAGATCAACGACAGCGTCGGTAAATTCTTCGATGAAAGTCAGGTGTTCCGGATCGACCATTATCTCGGTAAAGAGACGGTGCTCAACCTGCTGGCGCTGCGTTTTGCCAACTCGATTTTCGTTAATAACTGGGACAACCGCACCATCGACCACGTGCAGATTACCGTGGCGGAAGAGGTGGGTATCGAAGGCCGCTGGGGTTACTTCGACAAAGCTGGCCAGATGCGTGACATGATCCAGAACCACCTGCTGCAGATCCTGACCATGATCGCCATGTCGCCGCCGTCCGATCTCAGTGCTGACGCGATTCGTGATGAGAAGGTGAAAGTGCTGCGCTCGCTGCGCCGCATCGACCAAACCAACGTGCGCGAGAAAACCGTACGCGGTCAGTACACTGCCGGTTTTGTGCAGGGCAAAAAAGTGCCGGGCTACCTGGAAGAAGAGGGGGCTAACAAGCAGAGCAGCACCGAAACCTTCGTCGCCATCCGCGTGGATATCGATAACTGGCGCTGGGCGGGCGTGCCTTTCTACCTGCGCACCGGTAAGCGTCTGCCGACCAAGTGCTCAGAAGTGGTGGTGTACTTCAAAAACCCGGAAATGAACCTGTTTAAGGACTCTTACGCCGAACTGCCGCAGAACAAGCTGACGATTCGTCTGCAGCCGGACGAAGGCGTGGATATTGAGATCCTCAACAAGGTGCCAGGTCTCGATCACAAGCATAAGCTGCAGACCACCAAGCTGGATCTGAGCTACTCCGAAACCTTCAATCAGTCGCATCTGGCGGATGCCTACGAGCGTCTGCTGCTGGAAACCATGCGCGGCATTCAGGCACTGTTTGTGCGCCGCGATGAAGTTGAAGCGGCATGGACCTATGTCGATTCGATTATTGAAGCGTGGAATGCGGATGGCGACGCCTCCAAACCGTATCAGGCCGGCACCTGGGGACCGGTCGCCTCGGTAGCGATGATCACCCGCGACGGCCGTTCGTGGAACGAATTTGAATAACCGCTCCTGCATCGCTGACTGAGAAGTTCATGATAACGCCCCTGCGCTGCTCGCCAGGGGCGTTTTGTTTTCAGTCAGCAGGGTTTATCCTGGTCGCCATTAATGGCAACCCTACAGAATGGTGCGCAATGATGCGCAAATGATAATGCTAAGGAAACGTATGGAAACGCTAATGCGCAATAAATGGAGTTCTGTCGGTATGCTGCTGGGGGCCATAGCATTCATGCTGGTTGCAGTTCACTTAACTTTCGGCCCGTTCCAACATCGTCCCTCAATTGAGCAGGTGGTAGCAGAACAGGTTGCCGCAGTGAAGAAAGGTGTTCTTGCCGGACTAAAAGGAGAGAACGTGCAAAGTTCTACATCGAAAGCCAGCAAGATGGACATCGATGGGCTGCTTACCATTACGGATGTCGTGCTGGCGGCTATTGCCCTGCTGCTGGCCGCGTTTGGTGGTATGCGCAAAGAGAGCCGCTGGAGTGTTTACGGCGCGCTGTTTTTCGCAGGTGCCACTCTGACGTTCCATGCCTTCGTGGCTGGTATGGCTCTGGTCAGTGCACTGGTGTTTTTATTAATTGTTTTAGCGGTTGTCTCACTGGTGCTGGGTTAAAACTGCAGACGCAGGCATCAGGCTCAACTTGCGAGCGGATACAGGTCATCACCAAAATGAACCGCGGTTTCAAAAATTGATGATATCCAATAGACGTCCGTCCGGCCGATCTTGTATGGTAGGGGTCTCTTTCTGACAGCCGGACCGCGCGTCGGGCTGTCTCTCCTGAGGAAACGTAATGAAGAACTGGAAAACGAGTGCGGAACAGATTCTGACTACCGGCCCGGTTGTGCCGGTGATTGTCGTCAATAAGCTGGAACATGCGGTGCCGATGGCCAAGGCGCTGGTCGCAGGTGGCGTGCGCGTGCTGGAAGTGACGCTGCGCACGCCGGTGGCGATGGATGCGCTGCGGGCAATGATCAAAGAAGTTCCGGAAGCGATTGTAGGTGCCGGCACGGTGATCAATACCCAGCAGCTGAAAGAAGTGACCGACGCCGGCGCGCAGTTTGTCATTAGCCCGGGGCTCACTGAGCCACTGCTCAAGGCGGCGGTGGAAGGCCCGGTGCCGCTGATTCCAGGCATCAGCACCGTGTCGGAACTGATGGTCGGCATGGATTATGGTTTGCGCGAGTTCAAGTTCTTCCCGGCAGAGGCTAACGGTGGCGTCAAAGCGCTGGCGGCGATTGGTGGTCCATTCCCGCAGGTGCGTTTCTGTCCGACCGGCGGCATTTCACCGGCCAACTATCGTGACTATCTGGCGCTGAAAAGCGTGCTGTGTATTGGCGGCTCGTGGCTGGTGCCAAACGATGCGCTGGAGAGCGGCGGCTGGGATCGCATTACGCAGCTGGCGCGTGAGGCTGTGGCAGGCGCGGCTTCACCCCGCTGATCGCGAATAGCGCTGCCGCGTAACTGCAACGCGGCAGCGGTCAATTTTTTGCGGGTGGTGATGGCGCTGCGTCACCACCCGGTCAATCAGCCCTGAACCTGCACGGCCGCGGCGCTGGCAATGGCGCGGGCCACGGCATCATCGGTGCTGTCACCGGTCGCCAGCGCGACGCCCAGACGGCGCTGCCCCGCAATTTCCGGCTTACCAAACAGGCGCAGCTGCAGACCGGCGCCGAGTGCGGCTTCCACATTCACAAACTGCACGTTGTGGCTATCGAGCTGTGGCAGGATCACCGCCGAAGCAGCCGGTCCATACTGGCGAATGCCGCCAATCGGCAGGCCGAGGAAGGCGCGCACGTGCAGTGCGAACTCAGAGAGATCCTGCGAAATCAGCGTCACCATACCGGTATCGTGCGGACGCGGAGAGACTTCGCTAAACACCACCTCGTCGCCGCACACAAACAGCTCCACGCCAAACAGGCCGTAACCGCCGAGCGCTTTCACCACGTTAGCGGCGATGTCCTGTGCGCGCTGCAGGGCCAGTTCGCTCATCTGCTGCGGCTGCCAGGATTCACGATAATCACCGTCTTCCTGACGATGGCCAATTGGCGCGCAGAAATGGATGCCGTCCACCGCGCTGATGGTCAGCAGGGTGATTTCAAAATCGAACTTCACGACGCCCTCGACAATCACCCGGCCCGCGCCCGCGCGTCCGCCTTGCTGCGCGTAATCCCAGGCGTGATCCAGCTGGCTGGCTTCGCGTATGAAGCTCTGGCCTTTACCGGAGGAGCTCATTACCGGTTTTACGATGCAGGGAAAACCGATCTCGTGCGCGGCCGCGACGAAACGCGCTTTGCTATCCGCAAACTGATAGGTTGAGGTCGGTAACGCCAGCTCTTCTGCCGCCAGACGGCGAATGCCTTCGCGGTTCATGGTCAGACGCGCAGCACGGGCCGTCGGCACCACTTTTTGCCCCTGCGCTTCCAGCTCCAGCAGTTTTTCGGTGGCGATGGCTTCAATTTCCGGCACCACAAAGTGGGGCTGCTCCTGCGCAATCAGCGCCGCCAGTGCGTCACCGTCCAGCATGTTAATGACGTGGCTGCGATGCGCAACGTGCATCGCCGGGGCATCGGCATAGCGATCGACGGCGATCACTTCCACCCCGAGACGCTGACACTCCAGCGCCACCTCTTTGCCCAATTCACCTGAACCTAACAGCATGACACGCGTTGCGGCAGGACGCAGCGCGGTTCCGAGAGTCGTCATAATTTCACCTTAGCAGTCAAAATGCGCGCGCAGTATAAACGAAAACGTTTGCGTACTCACGCATTGCGCACGTCCGGCTTTGCCATACTTTGCCGGCTCTGACGTTAACTGACACAGCGTGCGGCAGCATAGTGAGCGGAAACTTAAACAGGAGTTAAACGATGAGTAACTGGCTGCAGCAAATTCAATCGGTTCTGGCAAAGAAGGGCGGTGACGGCAAATCAGGCGGCCTGAGCGATATGCTGGCACCCGGCGCGCTGGGTGGCCTGGCGGGTTTACTGGTTGCCAGCAAATCGTCACGCAAGCTGTTAACCAAATACGGCGGCACCGCGCTGCTGGTCGGCGGTGGTGCGGCGGCAGGCGCGGTGCTGTGGAATAAATACAAGCAGCGCGTGCGGGAAACCCATCAGGATGAGCCTGCGTTTGGCCAGCTGCAGACGCCGCTCGACCAGCGCGCGGAGCGACTGGTAACCGCGCTGGTGTTTGCTGCGAAAAGCGACGGGCACATTGACGATCGCGAGCGCAGGGCCATCGAGCAGAATATCCATCAGGCCGGTTACGGGGCGCAGGCGGAAGCGCTGATTCAGCAGGCAATGAACCGTCCGCTCGATCCGCAGTGGCTGGCCGCCGACGTGAAAAACGAAGAGGAAGCGCTGGAACTCTATTTCCTTAGCTGCGCGGCGATCGATGTCGATCATTTCATGGAACGCAGTTACCTCTCCGCGCTCGGCGATGCGCTGAAAATCCCGCAGGACGTGCGCGACGGTATTCAGCGCGACATCGCGGCGGAAAAAGCGGCCTGAGTCACGCCGGAGGCGGTTGCGGCGGCCTCCGGTTACACTTCGCGTGCGTTTCCGGCTTGGCTTCCTCTGCCAGAAGTGCCACGCTTGCAGGATGTCGTCTTTCAGGGAGAAACTCTGTAATGAATCAGCCGCAAGCGAAAAAAATCCCCCACCACATGACGTTACACGGCGAAACGCGCACCGATAACTATTTCTGGCTGCGTGATGATGACCGGCAAAACCCCGAGGTACTGGCTTATCTGGAGGCGGAAAACCGCTACGGTAAAGCGATGATGGCTTCTCAGGATGCGCTGCAGGATCGGGTACTGAAAGAGATCATCGATCGGCTGCCGGCGCAGGACCATTCGGTACCGTACGTTAAACGCGGCTACCGCTATCAGAGCCGTTACGAAGCCGGCAATGAGTACGCGGCCTATTTCCGCCAGCCGGTGGATGCGCCCGCCGACCAGCCGTGGCAACTGCTGCTGGATGGCAACCAGCGCGCCGCGCACAGTGACTTTTACAC
>NZ_SDFT01000240.1:0-6665 GCF_004916815.1 Pantoea sp. R102 | reverse complement strand
CTGCTGCTGGCGGGCGGGCTGGATACGCCGCGCTATCTGGGCAGCCGCAGTACCTTTACGCTGGGTAAGTTTGGCGGTCATGCCGGGCGGGCGCTGCGCGCCGGCGACGTGCTGCAGCTGGCCGCGCCGCGTCAGGCTACGGCGGCGCGCCTGCCTGAGACGCTGCTGCCGCCGCTTAACGGTGAATGGCAGCTGCGCGTTATTTATGGTCCGCACGGCGCGCCCGCCTTTTTTACCGATGACGATATAAGCGAATTTTTCGCTGCCGAGTGGCAGGTGCACTACAACTCCAGCCGCACCGGGATTCGGCTGATCGGCCCGAAACCTGACTGGGCGCGCAGCGACGGCGGTGAGGCGGGCATGCATCCGTCCAATATTCACGACAACGCCTATGCCTATGGTACGGTGGATTTTACCGGCGATATGCCGGTGATCCTCGGGCCGGACGGCCCTTCGCTGGGCGGCTTTGTCTGTCCGGCGACGGTGATCGACGCCGATCTGTGGAAGCTGGGTCAGCTCAAAGCGGGCGATCGACTGCGCTTTGTGCCGATCGCCCTTGCTGATGCCGATCGTCTGGCACAGGCGCAGCGCAGCGAGATCGCGCATCTGCAAGCGGAAGCAGTGCGCGTGGCGCCAGCACTGCCGCTGATCGATCCGATCTTGCACCAGCATGCAGCAACCGCAGGGCGGCCTGCACTGTGCGTGCGCGCCGCGGGAGACCGTTTTCTGCTGGTGGAGTATGGCGCGCTGACGCTGGACATCGCGCTGCGTTTCCGCGTTCACGCCCTGATGCAGTGGCTGGAGGCGCATCCGCTGGCGGGTCAGCTGGAGCTGACGCCCGGCATCCGCTCGTTACAGGTGCATTATGATGCGCAGCAGTGCGCAAGAAGTGAGTTGTTGGCGCAAATTTTGCAAGCTGATAATCTGCTGGGCGACCTCGCCGACGCGGCTGTGCCATCGCGCACTGTGTGGCTGCCGCTCAGCTGGGATGATGCCGCCTGCCGTGAAGCCGTGACACGCTATAGCCAGTCGGTGCGTCCGAATGCGCCCTGGTGCCCGAGCAACATTGAGTTTATCCGGCGCATCAACGGGCTCGAAAGCGTGGAGGCGGTGAAACAGATTGTGTTCAGCGCCTCGTATCTGGTGATGGGGCTGGGCGATGTCTATCTCGGCGCACCGGTGGCGACGCCACTCGATCCGCGACACCGCCTGGTGACCACCAAATACAATCCGGCGCGCACCTGGACGGCGGAAAACTCGGTGGGCATCGGCGGCGCGTATCTGTGTGTTTATGGCATGGAAGGGCCGGGCGGCTACCAGTTCGTCGGACGTACGCTGCAGATGTGGAATCGCGATCGCCGCACCAGCGCCTTTACCCAGCCGTGGCTGCTGCGTTTCTTCGACCAAATCCGTTTTTATCCGGTCAGTGCCGACGAACTGCTGCAAATCCGCGAACGTTTCCCGTGGGGCGATTATCCGCTGCGCGTGGAAGCCGGTGAGTTCCGGCTCGCCGAGTATCAGGCGCTGCTGACTGCCCAGGCGACGGAGATCGACGCGTTCCAGCAGAAGCGTCAGCAGGCGTTTGACGCAGAGCTGGCGCGCTGGCGCGCCGATGGCCAGTTCACCTTCGACAGCCAGCTGCAGGCGCAGAGCAGCGAGGAAGTGGTGGTGCCGGCGGGCTGCCACAGCGTGGAGAGCCAGGTGGCGGGCAGCGTGTGGCAATGGCTGGTGGCGGAAGGCAGTGATGTGACCGCGGGTGCCACGGTAGGCATTCTCGAATCCATGAAGATGGAAATCCCGATCGTGGCGCCGGTCAGTGGCAAAATCCACAGCCTGCAACGCCAGGCCGGGCAGCAAGTGCAGGCGGGTCAGTTACTTATGGTGATCGATCCGTTTGCAGTATAAGAAAGAAGAAAAAATAATCAGGAAACAGGCAGCAAAGCCGGGGATCTGACCCATACTTAGAGACCCGGTTCAATGTTGCATTGCCCTGACATCTTTTCGCAGTGTGCAACAGGCTGTGTCCCGTAACGGTTTCATTAAAACACTATTTTCGCCCTGATAAGGGAAAACTGTTTCGGGATACAGCCTGATAAGGCCGGTTTCAGCGCCTGGTGGCGCTTACCTCTCTACTTTCACGTGCTTCATAGTGAGTTTTAAGGAGTTCTCTATGGAAATAAAAGATCCAATGGTCGAATTACTCAGCAGTCTTGAGCAAATTGTTTTGACACGTGATGCACAGACTCCCGTATCAGAAATTGCACTCAATACCGTTTCCGTTCCCGAACCGCAGCGTTTACGCGAGATGACCGGCATGCAGGTGGATGAATTCGCCCGCGTGATGGGGGTGAGCGTCTCGTCAGTAAAAAGCTGGGAAGCGCAACGTACGCGCCCATCCGCCACGGCTCGCAAACTGATGAAACTGCTGCAGGCCAATCCGTATCTGGGCCGACAGCTGCTGGAATAACGCCGACTATCGGTTCTCTGTGACCCGCCTGCACGGCGGGTTTTTTTCAGCTTAAGCCACCGTATTTCGCCGCCTGTTTGACAAACCAGCTTTCCGGCACGCTGTACGGCGGTTTTGCCAGCTGCGCGATGCCCTGTTCAATGATGTGATTCGCCTGCTGCCATAAACGCCGATCCCCCTGCTGTAACAGCTGAATCTGAATCTGTTTCTCGACCAGGTAAACCCGGGCAAAATTGGGATCGAACTGCACGATGGCACGGGTATTATCGATGATATCGGCCAGCTTGATGGTTTGCGCCTCGGGCGAGGCTTCGGCAGTGTGGCGAAAGTGTGCCAGCTTACGGGCGGTACGATTCTTTGCCTGCGGCTGGGCGCTGTCGGTGAGCATGTCCACCAGGTGTGCAACGCGCGCACCAAAGTGTTCTTCAATATCCTGTAAGGTACTAGCGGTGTCCTCCACCGTGTCGTGCAGCCAGGCGGCAGCGATCATCGCTTCGTCATCGCTGACGCTGCGTACCAGCTCCGCGACGGCAGCCGGATGCACAATATAGGGTTCGTCGGTGTATTTGCGACGCTGGCCCGCATCGGCATGTGCCTGCGTGGCATAACGGCGCGCCTGCTCTTCCAGTGAATCACGCATCTTCACACTCCAGGAAAAAGTTGCTTGCAATTATCTAGCGCGCTATCTATATTGAGTCGCATGAACAGTAATCAAGATGACAAAAAAGTGAAGCCTGCGCCACTCCAGCTTGATCAGCATCTGTGTTTCGCGCTCTATTCGGCGAACCTGGCGATGCATAAAGTCTATCGCCAACTGCTGGCGGCGCTGGAGATCACCTATCCGCAATATCTGGTGATGCTGGTGCTGTGGCATCAGGATGATCTGACGGTATCGGAGATTGGTGAAAAGCTGTTTCTCGATTCGGCCACCCTGACGCCACTGCTGAAACGACTGGAGAGCGCTGGTTTGCTGCGCCGCCAGCGTTCGCGTCAGGATGAGCGCCAGGTCGTGGTCACGCTGACCGACCAGGGGCGCGCGCTGCAGGAAAAAGCCGCCAGCATTCCGGAAGCGGTACAGTGTGCGACCGCCTGCGATACCGACACTATGGCGGCGCTGAAACAGCAGCTGGACGATCTGCGCGGCAACCTGAATCGCGCCACCTGAGCATCAGGGATGTCGCTGCGGCGGCATCCTGAGAGTGAAGTTTTCCCTTGTGCCTTATAAATAGCACGCGATTGTATAGCGAATAGTGAGGTTATGATGTCTTTAGAAAAAGTGATTTACACCGCCAAAGCCAAAGCAACCGGTGGCCGCGATGGCCGCGCCACCTCGTCTGATAACGTGCTGGACGTGAAGCTGGGCGTGCCAAAAGAGATGGGCGGCGCGGGCGGCGAGGTGACGAACCCGGAGCAGCTGTTTGCTGCCGGCTACTCTGCCTGCTTCCTCGGCGCGATGAAATTTGTCGCCGGCCGCGACAAAATCGCCATGCCAAAAGACGCGTGGATTGAGGGCGAAGTGGGGATTGGTCCTATCCCCACCGGTTTTGGCATTGAAGCAAAACTGAATATCCATCTGCCAGAGATGGACGCGGCGGAAGCGCAGAAGCTGGTTGATGCGGCACACATTGTTTGTCCGTACTCAAATGCGACGCGCGGCAACATCGACGTGACGCTGAATATCATCAACTAAGTTGATGCATGCATAAAAGGCTCCTGCGGGAGCCTTTTTTATCACGAACACCATCCCGCATCCCATCGAACTAAAGAATTTTCTGGTCTTACCATTGGTTAAATGTTCTACTGCTGCGCTCCGTGCATCATCGTAATTATTTGGGTTCAGATTCGTCCCGATCCTACTCGCCAGGTCACGCTTTTCTGCTACGCAAGCGAACCTTACGCTCTTTGCACAGTCACATTTACGGTTGAAGCATCGACACCAGGTCGGGAACAGAAATTTATATGAATTACATTAAAAGTTTAACGCAGCAAAAGTTGTCGCTTTTGCTGGCGCTCTATCTTGGCATCTTATTGAATTTGCCAATCTTTTATCGCCGTTTTGACGGCTTCTTAACGAAATCCACCGTCACCAACTGGTTATCCGCCGCGGCGGAAGTGACCGCGGCCGTACTGCTGACCTTCTTCCTGATGCGACTGCTGTCGCTGGGTGGCAAATGGTTTTATCGCGTGATCGCCAGCCTGCTGGTGGTGATTTCGGTGGCCGCCGCCTATTACATGGCGTTCTTTAACGTGGTGATCGGTTACGGCATCGTGGCGTCGGTCATGACCACCGATGTCGATCTCTCTAAAGAGGTTATCGGGCTGCACTTTGTGCTGTGGATGGTGCTGGTGAGCGCACTGCCGCTGCTGCTGATCTGGCGCAATAACCTGAGCCTGACGCTGATTGAACAGCTGAAAACCCCCGGTCAGCGCCTGAAACCTACAGTGATCCTGTTGCTGAGCGTGGCGCTGGTATGGCTGCCGATTCGCTACTTCGACAAGCTGCAAAAAGCCAATGAAGAGCTCACCAATATCGATCTGCCAAGCTATGGCGGCGTAGTGGCGCACTCTTATCTGCCTTCGAACTGGATCGCGGCGCTGGGCCTGTTCGCCTGGACTAAGGTGGACGAGAAGCTGGACAGCCAGGAGTTGCTCGATCCGGCGAAGAAGTTTACCTATGTGGCGCCGCCTGGCATTGACGATACCTATGTAGTGTTTGTGATTGGCGAGACCACGCGCTGGGATCACATGGGCATGCTGGGCTATAACCGCGATACCACGCCGAAGCTGTCGAAAGAGAAGAATCTGGTGGCATTCCGCGGTGAATCCTGTGATACCGCCACCAAGCTGTCGCTGCGCTGCATGTTTGTGCGCGAGGGCGGCACCATGGATAACCCTGGCCGTACGCTGAAAGAGCAGAACATTTTTGCGGTGATGAAAGAGCTGGGCTTCACCTCCGAGCTGTTCGCCATGCAGAGCGAAGTGTGGTTCTACGACAACGCCGATGTGAATAACTTCTCGTTCCGCGAGCAGATTGGTTCTGAGAAGCGCAATCAGGGCAAAGCGGTGGACGATATGCTGCTGGTGCCGGAACTGCAGGCTTCACTGCAGCGCTTCCCGAAAGGCAAGCATCTGGTGGTGTTGCACACGAAAGGTTCGCACTATCTCTATTCGCAGCGTTATCCGCGCGAGTTTGCCCGCTATCAGCCTGAGTGTATTGGCGTGGACGATAAGTGCAGCAAAGCCCAGCTGATTAACGCCTATGACAACTCGATTCTGTATGTTGATACCATGCTGGACAGCGTGCTGGATCAGCTGCGTGATAAGAAAGCGATTGTGTTCTATGCCGCCGACCACGGCGAGTCGATCAGCGAAAATATGCACCTGCACGGTACGCCGCGCGAGATGGCGCCGCCGGAGCAGTTCCGCGTGCCGATGATTGTCTGGGCGTCCGATAAGTATTTGCAGGACCCGACTAACCGCAGCAACTTTGAGCGCTTACAGGCGCAGCAGCGCGTCGGCAAAACCCATCGTCACGTTGAGCTGTTCGACACCATTTTAGGGTGTCTGGGTTATACCTCGCCGGATGGCGGTATTAAAGCAGCGAATAACTGGTGCCAGGCACCTGCCACTGCCAGCAGTGCGAAAGCGCTGTAATTCGTGCCTGGATCTTATTGAGCAGGCAGGTGTTTAAGGCACTGCTTGCTTTCCAGGCAATCAGGCGGATTTTCGGGAAAAGGGATTGACGCTCTAAAGTCACGGCAGTAATATTCGCCCCCATCGGCGAGTAGCGCAGCTTGGTAGCGCAACTGGTTTGGGACCAGTGGGTCGGAGGTTCGAATCCTCTCTCGCCGACCATATTCGAAAAGCCCGCTTTGCAAAAAGCGGGCTTTTTTCGTTCGCAGCAAAAGAGGATGAGAACCTCCGAAGGAGGTTTGAGCCGAGCGAAGCGAGACCACTGTGTCTGTCGTTTTTGCACTCTCAGGGTGAAATACAGGACCGCTCCGTAAAGACGCTGTCTCATCCCTGATCGCTCGGCACACGCCATCCATGGCGTGTGACGCTTTACTCCACGGCCCCGTATCCCACCCTTTATCCGGCTTCGGTGATGGCTGAAGGTTTACTGGCTGCCGTGCACATCCCCAGGTGCGTATAAATACGCACCCTACAAAAGTGCATAATCCTGTAGATACCGTCTTGC
>NZ_SDFT01000023.1:0-22970 GCF_004916815.1 Pantoea sp. R102 | reverse complement strand
TTACCGGCCAGCGCATTGATAATGGTGAGGGGAATCAGTTTTTCCGGGAAATGGTAAGGCCCGTAGTTGTTGGAACAGTTGGTGACCACCACAGGCAGTCCGTAGGTGCGCAGCCACGCACGCACCAGATGGTCGCTGCTGGCTTTGGTCGCCGAGTAAGGGCTGCTCGGGGCGTACGGCGTGGTTTCGGTAAAGAAATCTTCCGTGCCGTGCAGATCGCCAAACACTTCGTCGGTGGAGATATGGTGCAGGATGAAGCCTTTCTTGCGCTCATCCGTCATGCCGTTCCAGTAATGGCGCGTCGCCTCCAGCAGCTGGTAGGTGCCGACAATATTGGTTTCGACAAAGGCGATTGGCCCGTCAATCGAGCGGTCCACGTGACTCTCTGCCGCCAGATGCATGATGCAGTCCGGCTGGTACTGCGCCAGCACGCGATCCAGCGCGGCGCGGTCGCAGATATCGACCTGCTCAAAAGCAAAGCGTGCATCCTGCTCAACCGGTGCCAGCGACGCCAGATTGCCGGCATAGCTCAGCTTATCCACCGCCACCACCCGGTGGTCGGTATTGGCAATCAGGAAGCGCACCAGCGCGGAGCCAATAAAACCGGCGCCGCCGGTAACTAAAAACTGTTTCATCGCCAGACTCCTTTGGTATCCACAATCCACGGCTGCGTCACCTGTTCAGGGGTGACGGCGCGGAACTGCGCATGATCGACCAGCATCACCAGGATGTCGGCGTGTTGCAGGGCATCAGCCAGCGACACCAGCGTAGCGCGTTCGGCGAGCTGCGGCGGAATATCCGCCACATGCGGCTCGACCACCCAGGTGCGGCCGCTGTGCCAGCCCGCAATACGCTGCGCCACCGACATCGCCGGGCTTTCACGCAGGTCATCGATATTAGGTTTGAATGCCAGACCGAAGCAGGCGATAGTCACGTCCGTGGCACGCTTGCCGCTGGCCGTCAGGCACTCGGCCAGCGCCTGTTTAACCTGATCCAGCACCCAGCCCGGCTTGGCATCGTTGACCTCACGCGCGGTTCGGATCAGCCGTGCCTGCTGCGGGTTTTGCGCCACGATAAACCACGGATCGACCGCAATGCAGTGGCCGCCAACGCCCGGTCCCGGCTGCAGGATATTGACGCGCGGATGGCGGTTCGCCAGCGCAATCAGTTCCCACACGTTGATCCCCTGTTCGGCGCAGATCAGCGACAGTTCGTTGGCAAAGGCGATGTTCACATCGCGGAAACTGTTTTCCGTCAGCTTGCACATCTCTGCGGTGCGCGCGTTAGTTTCCACACACTCGCCGCGCAGGAAAATGCGATACAGCTCGCTGGCGCGCGCCGAACAGGCCGGCGTCATGCCGCCAATCACGCGGTCATTTTCCAGCAGCTCGACCATCACTTTCCCCGGCAGCACGCGCTCCGGGCAGTAAGCGATAAAAACGTCAGGCTGCTCGCCGTGCTGCGGGAAGCGCAGATCCGGGCGCGCCGCCGCCAGCCATTGCGCCATCTGTTCAGTGGCGCCCACCGGCGAGGTTGATTCGAGGATCACCAGATCGCCGGCCTTCAGCACCGGCGCAATCGACAGCGCAGCCGCCTGCACGTAGCTGAGATCCGGCTGATGATCGCCGACAAACGGCGTCGGCACGGCAATCAGAAAGGCGTCGGCAGCTTCAGGCTGGGTGGTGGCGCGCAGGTTGCCGTTGTGCACCGCTGCACGTACTACGTCGCCCAGCTCAGGCTCGACGATATGAATTTCGCCGCGATTAATGGTTTCCACCGCGCGCGCATTGATATCCACGCCGATGACCTGTTTCCCGTGCGACGCAAAAACGGCTGCCGTCGGCAGCCCAATGTAGCCCAGTCCGATAACGGAAATGGTTGAAAAACGCATAGTTAAACTCTGTGTTGTTTAAGTGCCTGCAGGATGCGCGCGCAGGCATGGCCGTCGCCATACGGATTGTGCGCGCGGCTCATCGCCTGCCACGCCTCGTCGTCCTGCAATAGCAGGCTGACTTCAGCAACAATTTTATTCACGTCGGTGCCGACCAGCTTCACCGTACCGGCCGCGACCGCTTCCGGCCGCTCGGTGGTTTCGCGCATCACCAGCACCGGTTTGCCCAGCGACGGCGCCTCTTCCTGGATACCACCGGAATCGGTAAGAATCAGCCAGGCGCGATTCATCAGCCAGACAAACGGCAGGTACTCCTGCGGCTCAATCAGAATGATGTTGTTGATACCGCTCAGAATACGGTTCACCGGCTCGCTGACGTTAGGGTTGAGGTGCACCGGATAGACGATTTGCAGCTGCGGATGCTGACGCGCCAGCTGCGCCAGCGCGCTGCAGATGCGTTCAAAGCCTTCGCCAAAGCTTTCGCGCCGATGGCCGGTAACCAGAATCAGCTTTTTACCGGCCTCAAGGAACGGGTAACGCGCCGCCAGGCGGGCATTGAGATCGGCATCATCCAGCACGCGATCACGTACCCACAGCAGCGCATCGATCACCGTATTGCCGGTGACGAAAATGCGCGCGTCGGGCAGATTTTCGCGCAGCAGGTTTTGCCGCGAATTTTCTGTCGGCGTGAAGTGATAGCTGGCGAGATGGCCGGTCAGGGTACGGTTGGCCTCCTCCGGCCACGGTGACATCAGGTTACCGGTCCGCAGACCCGCCTCAACGTGGCCCACCGGAATCTGATGGTAAAACGCGGCCAGGCTGGCGGCAAAGGTGGTAGTGGTATCGCCGTGCACCAGTACGACATCCGGCTGGAAGTCTGCCAGCACGGTCTTCATACCCTGCAAAATGCGGCTGGTGATCTCGGTCAGTCCCTGTTCGGGCCGCATAATATTGAGATCATAGTCGGGCTGCAGCCGGAACAGGCGCAGTACCTGGTCAAGCATTTCACGATGCTGTGCCGTCACGCACAGGCGCGATTCGAAGGCAGCATCCTGCGCCAGTGCCTGCACCAGCGGAGCCATTTTGATCGCTTCAGGGCGCGTGCCAAATACAGTCAGAACTTTCACGCGGATTCTCTTAGTGACGGTTGGCGAATGTTGCACGCGGACGACGCACCAGCGCTACGCCGGCACCCACCAGCGCACCGATCGCGCCCCACATCACCATCATAAACAGGCGACGTGGGCTATCGCGGCTGACCGGCTCTTCCGGCGTGCGCAGGTAACGGTAGGTCTGGAACGGTTTATCCAGACGCGGTCCGGCCTGCAGTGTGTTGAGCATCGCCCTGTTTTGATCATAGCTTAAATCGTAAGCAGGTCCGCTGGCTTGCAGGGTATCCAGCTGCGCCTGCAGCATCTGCTGCCCCAGCAGGAAGCGATCGCTGTCCGGCAGCGCTTCACCGCTGACCGGCGCGCGGTTCTCTTTAATGCCCTGCTGGCTGGCCACTTTCAGCGCCTGCTCGATGCGCTGGCGACGGCGATCAAACACCGCCTGTGCCACTTCCTGCTGACGGCTGACCTGCGCCTGCAGCTGCACGCTGCGCGCCTGCCACGCACCTTTGAGCTCATCATTGAGATGGCGCGCGGCGCGTTCGCTGGCATAGGCAATGTACTGCCGCAGCAGATTGTTAGCGTCGCCGGCGGTCTCCGCAATCAGCTTAATGTTATCCAGCGTATTGTGGGTGGCATCGGCCGGGGTGAACTGAATGTTGGTGATCAGATCGTCGAGCAGCGCGGCATCGTTGTGTGCATTACCGCTTTTGCGGCTCTTATAGTAATCAGTCTGCAGCCAGAAATCGCGACGCGTATCCCACGACGCCAGCTGCATGGTGAACTCCTGATAGACCTCATCCATCACCGTCGGTGCTGGCGTATTCAGGCTGACGGTCTCGTTGCGCACATCCAGATTATTGAGAAACTGCTGCTGCACAAAGAATGCGCCCAGCATATTCACCGTCGGCCGATCGGTCACCGCCGTGGCGCTCCAGGATTGCTTCATTAACATGGAAGCCAGCCACGCCAGCAGCGCAAACAGCAGCGCCAGGCCAATAATCCAGCCTTTGCCGCGCCACAGCGTGCAGCCGAGGCCGCGTACATCCAGTTCGTTCTCCACAACGACAGAGGTCATAACAAAAGTGTCCTTATCCGGGTACTTATCTGGGTAATTATTTTTTCTCTTCGCCGCTGCTTTGCCAGCGACGTTTGATACGACGGATTTTGCGCGCGACGCGCCATGCATGTTTCAGGCAATAACCGTAAAGGAGGAAAGCAGCGAGGAACAGCGCCAGCATGACCCACTCGGGAATAAATGCCAGATATTCGCCCAGCACGCCGATCCCGGCCAGCAGCGCGGCGGCCACGGTAATCAATAAAAAGGCCTGGCGGGAGGTAAAACCGGCCCGCATGATCAGGTGATGGATATGCTGACGATCGGCCGAGAACGGGCTCATGCCCTTGCGCAGGCGACGATACATGATCGCCACCATGTCCATCAGCGGAATAGCAATCAGCCACAGGGCGGTGACTGGCGTGATGGGATGGCTGAGGCCCTGCGTCGTTTCCAGCAGAATCCAGATGATGGTGAAGCCGATCATGGTACTGCCGGCATCACCCATAAACACTTTATAACGGCGGCCTAAAAAGCCGAGATTAAGCAGAATGTAGGGAATAGTGGCGGCGATCATCGCGAAGCACCACATCGCCAGGCTGGTCTGTCCGTCAAAATAGAGGATGATGCCCATCGCGGCGAAGGTGACGCAGGATAATCCACCCAGCAGACCATCAATACCGTCCACCATATTGAAAGCATTGATCGCTGCCCATACCGCGAACAGCGTCAGCACATAGCCGAAAGGCCCGACGATCAGCTCGACCGGACCAATGATAAACCCCAGGCTCAGTAAATAGAGTTTTGCCCCGACCATCATCACGATGGCGATCGCCGCCTGAACCACGGCACGGATTTTGACGCTGATATCAAAGCGGTCATCGAGCGCGCCGACCAGCACCAGTACCCCGGCGCAGAAGAGGTACAGCACGGCGTGCGGCAGATAATAATTTGAGATGGCAAAGGCGAAGCAAATCCCCGCATACACGGAGATACCGCCGACTAACGGAATGGCACCATGGTGTCGTTTTCTGGAATTCGGCGTGTCCACAAGCCCAATTTTTTTAGCCGCTTTACGAGCAAAAAACAGGAACGCTAAAGAAAAAAGAAAAACTAAACCAAGCTCAGTACTCATAGTGAGTAAATTCACGTTAACGCTCTCAGCTAAAATCATGGACAACAATAAGCAATTTTCCCGCCATTGCTGTATATCCCTGGTCTGAATTCTGTCGCAGCGCGTGCGTTTGCTGAAAAAACCGCCGCTTTGCTGCCTCAGTCAATATGTCTGCTTCCTGACAGGCATAATCCTAATGCCCACAAATGAAAAACGCCACGTTAAGACGTGGCGTTAGTCATAAATCCTGGCAATTTGTGCCGTTAGCCGGCTGGCTCAGGCCGTTACCGACGGCAACAGATTACGAGCGTTTCATCATATCGAAGAATTCGTCGTTGGTTTTGGTCATTGCCAGTTTATTGATGAGGAACTCCATTGCATCAATTTCACCCATCGGATGGATGATTTTGCGCAGGATCCACATCTTCTGCAGCTCTTCCTGAGAGGTGAGCAGCTCTTCTTTACGCGTACCGGAACGGTTGTAATCGATAGCCGGGAACACGCGCTTCTCAGCGATTTTACGTGACAGGTGCAGTTCCATGTTACCTGTACCTTTAAACTCTTCGTAAATCACTTCGTCCATCTTCGAACCGGTATCAACCAGCGCGGTGGCGATGATGGTCAGGCTGCCGCCCTCTTCCACGTTACGTGCCGCACCGAAGAAACGCTTCGGACGATGCAGGGCGTTGGCGTCAACACCACCGGTCAGGACTTTACCCGACGCCGGCACTACGGTGTTGTAGGCGCGCGCCAGACGGGTGATGGAGTCCAGCAGGATGATAACGTCTTTTTTGTGCTCGACCAGGCGCTTAGCCTTCTCGATCACCATCTCTGCAACCTGCACGTGACGCGAGGCCGGTTCGTCAAAGGTAGACGCGATAACTTCGCCTTTCACCAGACGCTGCATTTCGGTTACTTCTTCCGGACGCTCGTCAATCAGCAGCACCATCAGCACGCAGTCAGGATAGTTGTACGCGATGCTCTGCGCGATGTTCTGCAGCAGCATGGTTTTACCGGCTTTCGGCGGTGCGACGATCAGACCACGCTGACCACGACCGATTGGCGATGCCAGATCCAGCACGCGCGCCGTCAGGTCTTCGGTCGAACCGTTACCACGCTCCATGCGCAGACGGTTGTTCGCGTGCAGCGGCGTCAGGTTTTCAAACAGAATCTTGCTACGGGCGTTTTCTGGCTTGTCGTAGTTAACTTCGTTAACTTTCAGCAGCGCAAAATAGCGTTCACCTTCTTTCGGTGGGCGGATTTTGCCAGAAATGGTGTCACCAGTGCGGAGGTTGAAGCGGCGGATTTGGCTGGGAGAAACGTAGATATCATCGGGACCGGCGAGGTAGGAGCTGTCTCCGGAGCGGAGGAAACCAAATCCATCCTGCAGTATCTCCAGCACACCATCACCGAAGATGTCTTCGCCGCTCTTCGCGTGTTGTTTCAGGATGGCGAAAATAATGTCCTGTTTGCGCATACGCGCCAGGTTTTCCAGCCCCATATTTTCGCCGAGAGTAATCAGCTCAGAAACCGGCGTATTCTTTAATTCGGTAAGATTCATAGTGATGGGTTCTTAAACTCGGGGTAATTCTCGAAATGTTTGTCGTGAATGGTATGGCAAAAATTCCATGCCTGTTAATGGCTCTTTTTCAACGCTGCTCGACGGTTATCGTCAGATGTGGCGATAGGAAGCGAGGAGACGGTCGAAAGGTGATGCCGAATGTGCTAGCCGTCAGATTGCCAAACCACGAAAACGTTCAATGCGAGCTGGGTCTGACAAGGGAAAACTTTAGATGCAAACTACAAGGTAAGTGCGTAATGCAGTGAGGTCAACTTAACACGCCTGAAGGGAGACGTCCAGCAGTGGCGAAAAAATTCACCACTGCCGAACAAACACCGCGCCGGGATTAGGCCAGGTTAGCGTTCAGGAACTCTTTCAGCTGACCTTTA
Source organism: Pantoea sp. R102 (assembly GCF_004916815.1). Classification (NCBI taxonomy): domain Bacteria; kingdom Pseudomonadati; phylum Pseudomonadota; class Gammaproteobacteria; order Enterobacterales; family Erwiniaceae; genus Pantoea; species Pantoea sp. R102. The sequence continues at coordinate 15,849 of NZ_SDFT01000023.1, read as the reverse complement.
GACAGCGCACCCACTTTGGTCGCCGCCACTTCGCCGTTCTTGAACAGCAGCAGGGTCGGGATACCGCGAATACCGTATTTTGGCGCAGTACCTGGGTTTTCATCAATGTTCAGCTTGGCGATGGTAAGCTTACCGTCGTACTCTTCTGCGACTTCGTCGAGAATCGGGGCGATCATTTTGCAAGGACCACACCATTCAGCCCAGAAATCTACCAGCGTCACACCGTCGGCTTTCAGCACGTCAGTGTCGAAACTGTCATCGGTCAGGTGAACGATTTTATCGCTGCTCATGTTTAACTCCAAAGATTATGCCTGGCGAATTGGCGTAAAATATACCAACGTAGGTTGACTTTATTTCATCGGATACGCTTTCGTAAAGCGATAGTAAGCTGATATTCTACCACACTATGAGCAAAACACACTTAACAGAACAGAAGTTTTCCGACTTCGCCCTGCACCCACAGGTAGTGGAAGCCCTTGATAAGAAAGGCTTTCATAACTGCACGCCGATTCAGGCGCTCGCGTTGCCTTTTGCGCTTTCAGGGCGTGATGTCGCGGGTCAGGCGCAAACCGGTACCGGCAAAACGATGGCGTTCCTGACGTCAACGTTTCATTATCTTCTTTCTCATCCTGCTGCTGAAGGCCGCCAGGTTAATCAACCACGCGCGCTGATCATGGCACCGACGCGTGAGCTTGCGGTGCAGATTCATGCCGATGCCGAGCCGCTGGCACAGGCCACCGGCCTGAAGCTGGGCCTGGCCTATGGTGGCGATGGCTATGACAAGCAGCTGAAAGTGCTGGCAGACGGTGTCGATATTCTGGTGGGCACCACCGGACGCCTGATTGACTACGCCAAACAAAATCACATCAACCTCGGCGCCATTCAGGTCGTGGTATTGGATGAAGCGGATCGCATGTTCGATCTCGGCTTCATTAAAGACATTCGCTGGCTGTTCCGCCGCATGCCGCCGGCCACCCAGCGCCTGAGTATGCTGTTCTCGGCCACGCTTTCTTATCGCGTACGTGAACTGGCGTTCGAGCACATGAACAACGCCGAATACGTTGAAGTTGAGCCCGAGCAGAAAACCGGCCACCGCATTAAAGAAGAGCTGTTCTACCCTTCGAACGAAGAGAAGATGCGTCTGCTGCAGACCCTGCTGGAAGAAGAGTGGCCGGACCGCGCCATCGTCTTCGCCAACACCAAGCACCGCTGTGAAGATATCTGGGGCCACCTGGCTGCCGATGGCCACCGCGTGGGCCTGCTGACCGGCGACGTGGCGCAGAAAAAACGTCTGCGCATTCTGGACGACTTCACCAAAGGTGATGTGGATATCCTCGTTGCCACCGACGTCGCCGCGCGCGGCCTGCACATCCCGGCAGTTACGCACGTCTTCAACTACGACCTGCCGGACGATCGCGAAGATTACGTGCACCGCATTGGCCGTACCGGTCGTGCTGGCGCCAGCGGTCACTCCATCAGCCTGGCCTGTGAAGAGTACGCGCTCAACCTGCCGGCGATTGAAGAGTACATCGGTCACGGTATTCCGGTGAGCAAGTACAACAGCGACGCCCTGCTGAGCGACCTGCCGCCACCGAAACGCCTGCAGCGTAACCGCTCGGGCAACGGTCCACGTCGCGGTGGCAACAACAGCAACCGTCGCGGCGGTGCCCCGCGCAACAACAACCGTAAACGTTCGGGTTAAGCACACATGCTAAGCGCATCGTCACTTTATGCTGCGATTGATTTAGGTTCTAACAGCTTTCATATGTTGGTGGTGCGCGAAGTGTCCGGCAGTATTCAGACCGTCGCGCGAATTAAACGCAAGGTGCGTCTGGCGGCAGGTCTTGATGCGGCCAACCATCTCTCGGCTGAGGCGATGCAGCGCGGCTGGCAGTGCCTGCGTCTGTTCTCCGAGCAGTTGCAGGACATTCCCCCGGAACAAATCCGCGTGGTGGCAACCGCCACGCTGCGCATTGCCAGCAACGCGCAGGATTTCCTGACTCAGGCGGAACAGATTCTCGGCTGCGCGGTGAACGTCATCAGCGGTGAGGAAGAAGCGCGCCTGATCTATCAGGGGGTTGCGCACACCACCGGCGGCTCTGACCAGCGGCTGGTGGTCGATATCGGCGGCGGCAGCACCGAGCTGGTGACCGGCGAAGGTGCGCACGCCACGACGCTGTTTAGCCTGTCGATGGGCTGTGTGACCTGGCTGGAGCGCTTCTTCAGCGATCGTCATCTCGCCAAAGAGAACTTTACCCAGGCCGAACAGGCCGCACGTGAAATGATCCGTCCGATTGCGCCGGCACTGCGAGAGAAAGGCTGGCAGATTTGCGTGGGCGCGTCCGGCACCGTCCAGGCGCTGCAGGAGATCATGGTGGCGCAGGGCATGGATGAGCGCATCACCCTGAGCAAACTGCAGCAGCTCAAGCAGCGTGCCATTCAGTGCGGCAAGCTGGAGGAGCTGGAGATTGAAGGGCTGACGCTGGAGCGTGCGCTGGTGTTTCCCAGCGGCCTGTCGATCCTGATCGCCATTTTCCACGAGCTGAGCATTGAGAGCATGACGCTGGCCGGCGGCGCACTGCGCGAAGGGCTGGTGTACGGCATGCTGCATCTGCCGATTGACCGCGATATTCGCAGCCGCACGCTGCAGAACGTTCAGCGTCGTTTCGCCATTGATGTTGAGCAGGCGGGCCGCGTGCGCCAGCTGGCAGAGAGCTTTTTCCGTCAGGTGAGCAGCAGCTGGAAGCTGGATCAGCGATGTCGCGATTTACTCCTCAGCGCCTGTTCAATCCACGAAATTGGCCTGAGCGTCGATTTCCGCCAGGCACCACAGCACGCCGCGTATCTGATTCGCCATCTCGATCTTCCTGGTTTCACCCCCGCACAGAAAAAAATGCTGGCCTGCCTACTGCAGAACCAGAGCGGCAGCATCGATCTGGCGCTGCTGACGCAGCAAAACGCCGTGCCACCGCGCATGGCAGAGCGGCTGAGCCGTCTGCTGCGGCTGGCAATCATCTTCTCCAGCCGGCGACGCGACGACACGCTGCCGGCGGTGCGTCTGCAGGCGGATGATGATGCGCTGCATCTGACGCTGCCGGCAGGCTGGCTGGCTGCGCATCCGCTGCGCGCCGAGCTGCTGGAGCAGGAGAGCCATTACCAGTCGTATGTGCACTGGCTGCTGACGATTTCCTGATCGAACCTGCTGCTGCTGCGTTGAAAAACGCCCGGCAACTGCGCTTTTACGCGAGTGAAGTTTGCTTTGCCGGGCGCTTTGCCTCTGCGGCGCGCGCAACGATTTTCGCCAGAGACCAGGCTTGCGGCTCTGACGAAATAATCACCCCTTCTTCGCGTTCTCCAGCATCGCACGTAAGCCGGCGACGCGCGTTTGCCCGGTTTTCACCCGCTCTTCGGCGCTGATCACCTTTTTCTCACGCTCCCACGCCACATCATCCTGCGGCAATTCCAGCAGGAAGCGGCTTGGTTCCGGACGCACCAGCTCGCCGTACTGACGGCGCTCGCGGCACAGGGTAAAAGTCAGCTCTTTCTGCGCGCGGGTGATGCCCACGTAGGCCAGGCGACGCTCCTCTTCGATATTGTTCTCATCGATACTGCTCTGATGCGGCAGCAGCCCCTCTTCCATGCCCACCAGATAGACATAGGGGAACTCCAGCCCTTTCGAGGCGTGCAGCGTCATCAGCTGGACCTGATCGAGCTCTTCATCGCTCTCGCCGCGCTCCATCATGTCGCGCAGGGTAAAACGCGTCACCACCTGCGCCAGCGTCATCGGCTCGTTAAGCTCGTCGCCCTCCAGCATTTCGGTCATCCACTGAAACAGCGTATTGACGTTCTTCATGCGCATTTCCGCCGCTTTCGGGCTGGGCGAGGTTTCGAACAGCCAGCTTTCGTAGTCGATGCCGCGAATCAGGTCGCGCACCGCATTCACCGGTTCACGCTCGGTGAGCTGAACGATTTCATTCAGCCAGTGGGTAAAGCGCTGCAGATGCTCCAGCCCGCGCCCGGAAAGCGTCTGTTCCAGCCCCATATCAAAGCTGGCGTTAAACAGGCTTTTGTTGCGCAGATTGGCCCACTCACCCAGCTTCTGCAGCGTCGCGGGGCCGATCTCGCGGCGTGGCGTGTTCACGATGCGCAGAAACGCGCTGTCATCTTCCGGATTGGTCAGCACGCGCAGATAGGCCAGCAAGTCCTTGACTTCCGGCCGCGAGAAGAACGACGTGCCGCCGGAGATGCGATAAGGAATACGGTTTTGCATCAGCAGCTTTTCAAACACGCGCGACTGATGGTTACCGCGATAAAGAATGGCGTAATCTTTGTACTGGGTTTTATTAATAAAGTGATGGGCAATCAGCTCGCCCGCCACGCGCTCAGCTTCGTGATCTTCATTGTTGGCGCTCAGCACTTTCAGCTCGCTGCCCTCGCCCAGCTCAGAGAACAGCCGCTTTTCAAACACGTGCGGATTGTTGGCAATGAGGATATTGGCGCATTTAAGAATACGCTGCGTCGAGCGGTAGTTCTGCTCCAGCTTCACCACTTCCAGCGCCGGGAAATCCTCTTTCAGCAGTACCAGATTCTGCGGCCGCGCGCCGCGCCACGAGTAGATAGACTGATCGTCATCGCCGACCACGGTAAAGCGCGCCCGGGCACCGACCAGCAACTTGACCAGCTCATACTGGCTGGTGTTGGTGTCCTGATACTCATCCACCAGCAGATAGCGGATGCGCTGTTGCCAGCGTTCGCGCACCTCCTGATTCCGCTGCAGCAGCAGGGTCGGCAGCAGAATCAGATCGTCGAAATCCAGCACGTTACAGGCTTTCAGATGCTGATCGTACAGCGCGTAGCAGTGGGCAAAAATCTGGTCGCGCTGCGATTTGGCGAGGCCGGCCGCGCCCTGCGGGTCGACCAGGTCGTTTTTCCAGTTGGAGATGGTGGAAATCAGCTGCTGCAACAGGGTTTTATCTTCTTCCAGCCACTGTTTGGTCAGATCCTTAAGCAGCGCCAGCTGATCCTGATCGTCGAACAGCGAGAAGGTCGATTTCATGCCGAGCGCCTTGTATTCGCGCTTGATGATCTCCAGGCCCAGCGTGTGGAAGGTTGAGATCATCAGGCCGCGCGCCTCTTTGCGTCCCAGCGTTTGCGCCACGCGTTCTTTCATCTCGCGCGACGCCTTGTTGGTGAAGGTCACCGCCGCGATATGGCGCGCCTGATAGCCGCATTCACGGATCAGATGGGCGATTTTATTGGTGATCACGCGGGTTTTACCGGAACCCGCACCGGCCAGCACCAGACAGGGACCGGTGACAAATTCGACAGCACGTTGTTGGCCGGGATTAAGACGCATAGAAAAACATCACTCAATTTAATCAGACAGGAAGATTTACATCGCGCCGTAGGGTGCGCATTGATGCGCACCTGAGCGCAAAGGTCGCCATCAATGGCGACCCTACAACTGAAGCGCACTACGCTATAATGCGTCGCACATTATACATAACGGGAACACCATCATGGCGAAAACCGCGGCGGCTTTACATATCCTGGTGAAACAGGAAGCGCAGGCGAAAGCGCTGCTGGCGCAGCTGGAAAAAGGCGCGAATTTTCAGCAACTGGCAAAAAAACATTCGACCTGCCCGTCCGGGCGTAACGGGGGCGATCTGGGGGAGTTTCGCAAAGGGCAGATGGTGCCGGCGTTTGATAAAGCGGTGTTCACCTGCCCGCTGCTGCAACCTTACGGACCGGTGAAAACCGCTTTTGGCTACCACATCATCAAAGTGCTGTGGCGTAACTGATCACTTTTTGCTTTTCATCTGCTGGAGTACGTTGCTGCACTGATTGTCATCGGTGTCGCTCGGTGAAATCAGCGCCAGCAGTGCGGCCGCCGGCGCGACCACCGCCCCCAGCGCGACGGCTGCGGCACCGCGCGCCAGCAGCGGACCGGCTTTGACTCCGGCATCCGGGTTTTTGAAGGTGCCGCGCACATACAGCGGCGAACGCAGCGTAATGATACGAATGCCCTTGCTCTCCGGATTGATCGACAGATCCAAGCGCTCATTAGCAAAGTTAGCGTTGCCGGTAACGTTGATCACCGCGTTCTCGGTATCGAACACGAACAGCCGCGGCGTCGCCAGTCCCTGACGGATATTCAGGTCGGTCGCGGCACAGTTGATGCGCACCTCATCGTCGCCAAACAGTTTACCCACCACATAGTTACCAACGTTCAGCCCGGCAATCTCCATCAGGCTGCGGCTGATCAGGCCATCGTTCATCAACAGTTTCAGCTCGCCATTGCTGGTGCCCAGCAGGTCGGCCACCGAATTGCCGGTGCCGGTCAGGCTGGCATCCCCGTTGAGCTGGCCGAGACTACGCTGCATGGCGGTGACATCCGGGAACAGCTGACGCAGCTGCAGCTTGCGCGCATGCAGGTCGGCGCGGCCGCGCATCGGTGAGCGATCGCCCTCCAGATGGATGGTCGAATTAATGCTGCCGCCGGCCATGCCGAAGCGCAGCGGATCCAGCAGCAGGTCGCCATTTTTCAGCTGCAGATGGGTATAGAGATCGCTGAGCGGCAGCTTGCTGCTGTGCTCGATACGCTTGCCGCTGAACTTCACGTCAGCGTCCATCACATCCCAGTTTTTGGTATCGAACTTGTCATGTGGCAACACGCGATCCGCCGGCTGGGTGCTGGCCTCACCGTGCTGCGCTTTGGCCTGCGCCGTTTTTTCACTGCCCTTGCCGGAGTTAACCCCAATCAGCGGCCCAAGGTCCGCCATACGCAGCTGGTTCGACGTCAGCTCGCCGCTCAGCGTCGGACGCGGTTTACCCTGACGGTAGCTGAGCGAACCGTGGATATCGCTGTCACCAATATGACCGTTGAATTTTTCGTAGCGGAACAGCGGCCCTTTCTCTTCATTGAAACGCGCAATCAAGTGGCCGTCAGTTTCATACGGTGGCGTGTCCGGCAGCAGCACGCCGGTTAAGCCGTACAGATTTGCCAGCGTGTCACCGGAGAAGCGCAGCCGCACATCCAGCCCGCCGAGATTGAGCGGATCCTGCAGGGTGCCATCCACGCGCACACGTGTGGTGCCATTGCGTACGTCGAGCTGCAACGGGAACGGCGTGGTTTTGCTGCGCAGCGACAACATACCGCCAATCTTACCGTCACCATCGAGTTTCTGGTTGTTGTAGGTCCCGCTTGCCTGCCAGCCAAACACAAAATCGCCGGCCCCTTTTTGCTGGTCGTTACCGCCCGCGACCTGCGCGTACGGCACCGGTTTGCCCAGCGGATTGATCTTCACCGTGACATCGGCTTTGTTGATGGCGTCGCGATAGCGCAGCTGTCCCTGATCGAACAGGATATTATCAAGGCGGAATGACCATGCCGAAGGCGGCGCGTTGGGGTCGCTGTTTTCGCTGCTGGCGAGGTTGAAGGTCCAGTTATTTTTCTTATCGGCGGTCTGCACCAGTCGCCCATCCGGCTGCTGCATCTTAATCCACGGCAGGTAAATCTCTTTGTGCAGCAGCGCCAGCGGCGCCAGCGTGGCTTCCACCCGCTGCAAATGCACCATTGTCACTTCCGGCACGCTGGGCGGATTACCGAGCATGACATCGTCAGCGTGCACCTGCGGCCACGGCACCCAGCTGCGCCAGCCTGGCTCTTCGCGATTGCGCACCCAGGCCACGCCAAGATCGCCGCGAATAGCGAACGGTCGGTTCAGTTCTGCCGAGACTTTCTGGTTGATGGTTGGCTTCAGGCGGTTCCAGTCAAAGGTGGCGATAATCACCACGACCACCACAACCAGCAACAATAAAATCCCGACCACCCAGCTAATTATTTTTCCTGTACGCGACATTTTGCCTCCTCCTTGCCCTTCCACGTCTCCTTAAAGATAGTCGAGACGCGGCAGAACGGAATTACGGAAGCTCAAGTACCAGGTTTTCCAGCTGGTTAAACGGCAGCGGACGGGAAAAATAATAGCCCTGTGCGGCCATGGCGGGCGAGTTGCGCACCTGCTGCCACTCCTCCTCGTTTTCCACCCCTTCGACGATCACGCCGTTACAGTAACGGTTAATCAGCGCCAGCAGCATGGAGAACAGCGAGCGCCCTTCATCACTGGCGCGCAGCAGCATAAACAGCTCGCGCGAAAGCTTGATGTAGTCGTAGCGCAGTTCGGTCAGCGCGGAGAAGTTGGCCATACCGGACCCAAAGTCATCCAGCCACAGCGGGCCCAGCTCCGGCATCTGCGCCACCATCTCTTCCTGCGGCAGCGCGTGGTGCTCAGTCAGTTCGAAGCGCACCCACGGCAGCTGGACGATCAGCGCGCGCACGGGCGCATGCTGCTGAATGGCCAGTAACGTGGGACCATCAATATTGACGGAGGCCACCAGTTGACGCTGGCTGAAGAAGGAAGCCCACTGTAATAACAGTTCAAGCTGCTCCTGGACGATGTCGAGACGCTGGGCAATGGTCAGCGCCTCGAAATAGTCTTCGGGTGACACGTTTTGCTCAGGTGCGGCGGGATGCACCACGGCGGTAAGCAGTTCAATAGCCAGTAAGCGGCCAGAAACCTGGTAAATCGGCTGGAAAGTGTAGCACCGTTGGCACTGCTGCCAGTAGAGACGGGTTTCTTGTTGTTGCTCAAGTTCGGGAGAAAAAGGCAGCCGATGACTCAAATTCTTCATCACCATGGTGTTTTCCTGGTTGGTATTGAGTGCCTGCAAATAGCATCTCAGTGGCAAGTATCGGCTCTCCCCTGGATAACTTTATTGGTCTGCGCAGCCACACGAGCTGTTGAGTCTAGCAGCGTGTCTGCGGCTTAATCGGCAAAACAACCCCCGGTTTGGCCGCTAAATCGGTGCAGAAGCGCGGTTTTACGCCTTAAGGCAAATTAAAACAGCGTTTTAAAAAGCATTGACGACTGCCATACCAGACGCGAGACTAGAGCGCAGCATTCACTACAGGCCAAACACCATGACGCAGAAAACCATCGCCATTATTGGCGAATGCATGATTGAGCTGTCCGAAAAAGGTGAGAACATCAAACGCGGCTTTGGCGGCGATACGCTGAATACCGCGGTCTATCTGGCACGGCAGAGCGATTCCAGCCAGCTGCGTGTGGAGTATGTCACCGCGCTTGGCACCGACAGCTTCAGCGACCAGATGATCGCGGCCTGGCAGCAGGAGCAGGTGCACACGCAGCTGGTGCAGCGCCTGCCGGACAAAATGCCCGGGCTTTACTTCATCGAAACCGATGCCCACGGCGAGCGCACCTTTTGGTACTGGCGCAGCGATGCAGCCGCGCGCTTCTGGCTGGATAGCCCGCAGGCCGGGGCCATCTGTCAGCAGCTGGCGCATTACGACTATCTCTACCTGAGCGGCATCAGCCTGGCGATCCTGCCTCAGGCCAGCCGCGAAAAGCTGATGGCGCTGCTCAGTGCCTGCCGGCAAAACGGTGGCACCGTGATTTTTGACAACAACTACCGGCCGCGTCTGTGGGCGGATAGCGCCAGTGCGCAGCAGGCTTATGCGGCGATGCTACGCCACACCGATATCGCCTTTCTGACGCTGGATGATGAACACCTGCTGTGGGGCGAACAGCCGCTGGCGGACGTGATTGCGCGCACGCGCGCCGCCGGCGTGCAGGAGATTGTGATCAAACGTGGTGCTGACTCCTGCCTGGTGGCGCGCGGCGACGAGCCGCTGCGGGACATTGCGGCCATCAAACTGGCTCCGGCGCAGATTGTCGATACCACCGCCGCAGGTGACTCCTTCAGCGCTGGTTATCTGGCGGTGCGCCTCGCGGGTGGCAGCGTGGAGCAGGCCGCAGCGCGCGGCCATCTCACCGCCAGTACGGTGATCCAGCATCGCGGCGCGATTATTCCGCCCAGCGCGATGCCAAAAACCGTTTAATACCGCACACGAGTGTCGCGCCGCGCTGCCTGCTACGCGTCGCGACAATTTCCCCTCTGCCCTGACGGCAAATTGATTATTACGCTGAAAAATATCACCGCGAAAATTTGGCTTAATGACACAGATTCACCGGGCAATTTTTACTAATGACGCACGCCATCCAGCCGCCTCTCTGCCTGACGCTCACCACTTAAATGCCGCTAATCAGACTGATTTAAATTCAATGCATTACGACGATAAACCCGACCGCCAGGCATAGTCCGAAACTGGCGACGCCGGCGGTTTTCGGCTGGACGATCGCGCGAAAAAAGACCATGTTTTAATCAACCACAGCAGGAAGCTGTCAGGTCGACCGCGAACACAATAACGACAACATGACTCGCTCAGGACAGATTTATGCACACAGAAATTATCAATATCTGGCCGCACGGCGACGCGCCAGGCGCGAGTGACTCGCGCGCTCAGCCGCAGATCGTCGATTTGGCCAGAGAGTTCGAACCTTACGACCGCGCCGCCACCGGCGTGCGCTGCCCGGAGATGGCGATCTGGCATCCGGAAACCTCAAACGGTATCACCCTGCTGGTGGCACCGGGCGGCGGGTATCAGCGCGTACTGATCGACCGCGAAGGCAGCGCCCTCGCCACCTTTTTCACCTCGATGGGCTACACGCTGGCGGTAATGACTTATCGCCTGCCGTACGACGGCCATCATGAAGGGCCGGATGCGCCGCTGGCCGATGCCCAGCGTGCGGTGCGCGTGCTGCGCGAGCGCTCACAGCGCGGCCTGAACGGAAAGTACATCGTGATGATGGGCTTTTCCGCTGGCGGGCACGTGGCCGCCAGCCTCGGCACCCGTTTTGGCGAAAAAATCTATCCATTGCAGGATCAGGCCGACAGCCTGTCACCGCGGCCTGATGCGATGGTGCTGCTCTATCCGGTCATCAGCATGCGCGACGGTCTGGCGCATGAAAGTTCACGCACCCGCCTGCTGGGCGCGTGGCCGGATCAGAAAAGCATTGATGCTTATTCGCTGGAGACGCGCGTGCACGGCCAGACGCCGCCGACGCTGCTGATCCACGCCGCTGACGATGAGACGGTTTCCGTTAATAACAGCATGGTGTTTTTTAGTGCCCTGCGTGAGCACAAGGTGCCGGCGGAAATTCACTTTTATCAGAAAGGCGGCCACGGCTTTGGGATTCGTGGCGTGGCGGATCTGCCGCTGGCCAGCTGGCCGATGCTGGTGACCGAATGGCTGCGCGCAAAGACCTGATGCCCCTGCTACGTTGAACCGCAGCGCCGCTGGCGGCGCGCGTTCATCCCGTTCGCTTACGTAAGCTCCTGAGGATGAACACTCGTGCCGCCTTGCTGCAGCGCACCTTACTTGCGGGGACTCATGCGCCCTGTGTTATGACGAGGGTTGAGCCGGATCGGTCGCGCTCGCGCTGCCATTATTTTCGGGTTTAGCTTCGTCCGGGGTAGCAGCGGCGGCAGGCGCATCCGGAACCTTCATCACCTTGTCCCAGCTGTCCTGCAGCATCCTGACGTTGGTTTCGGGCTCACCCTGCGGCTGAATCAGCACCATGGTGAGCTCCTGCGTTAACTGCTGGCGCAGCTCCTGGTTGAGCTGGTCGCGCGTTAACTCACTGAGAAACGCCTGACGCAGTTTCTGGTACTGCTCCGGCGCGATATCCACCACGGAATTCTGCTGCGAGCGCAGACGTTGCCCCATCAGAATATCGGTGTCGGTGCGCGCGTAGGTAGCAAACAGTTTGTTCAGTTCCAGCAGCTTTTGCGCCATCAGCGCATCAAACTCCTCCTGCGGCAGACCTTTGTCACGCACGGTGGCCAGCTCACGCGCCACCTGGTTCAGGTTCTGCGCCAGCGACGCGTTAGGCGAATCCATGTTTATGGCGCACTGCGCACGCTGATACAGCACGCGACAGTCGAAACCAACCTGCACGTTTTGCGCTTTGCTGTCGGCCAGCGCGCGCTGGACGTGCCAAAACAGCGCTTCGCGCGCCAGATCGCTCTGCCAGTAGCGCTGCAGATTCTGCGAGTCGCGGATCGGCTGCCATGGCGTATCCCACACCAGCGACAGGCGATCCTGCATCATGCCGCCGTTAACCAGGTTGATTGGCTGATGCGGCAGCGGCGACAGCGTGGGCAGCGCCGCGGGCGCCACCCGTTTGCCTTGCAGTGGCGAGAACGCTTTGTTGATCTGCTCCGCCATGCTGCGGCTATCCACGTTGCCCACCACGTACAGCGTCATGCCGTCCGGCGTGTACCACTGCTGGTAAAAGGCATTAAGCTGCGCGATATCCACCGGCGCGCGCGGCTGTTCGCCCGGATCATGCGCCAGCATGGTCGACCCTTTCAGGCGATAGCGCCACCACACATCCTGCGTATTGGGCGGCCAGGTCGCGATGGGATCGGTGGCGGTCAGCGCGGTCGACACCACCTGCTCATTGATGGTCATTTTACCGGCGGTGGCCGCCAGCCAGCTGAGCGCCTCTTTCAGCAGCTCCGGCCGGTTGTTCGGCAGGCTGAGATTGTATTGAGTGAAATCATAAGACGAGATGGCCGGCGGCAGCGGTCGCTGTGGATCCATCGCCTGTTGCCACAGTGCGCGCTGCTGATTGGTATCCAGCGCGGTGTTATGTACCATCGCCAGACGCGGTAAAAGATGGCTGAACCCGGTTTGCTGGGCGCTTTCCACCAGCGAACCGGTATTAACTATCAGGCGCAGCTCGATGCGATCGCTCGGACGTTGTGGTGTGGTCAGCAGCTGCCAGCTGAAACCATTGTCCAGTTTGCCTTCCTGCCAGGCGGGATCAGGCTGAAGTGTTTCGGCGTGGACGCCGAAGCCAGATGCCGCAAGCAGCCATCCGCCAACCAAAAGCCGAATTCTGGTGCCCTGCATGTGAACCCCTACTCAAACAGATAAACGCTCGTGCGCGCCATAGGCGGCCGCTTTTCAGCGAACCACGGCGGCAGGCTGCCGCCACGTTTATTCAACGACAGACTCTTTGACCACAGGAAGGCCAGGATGTCGCGCGACGAGGAAAAAAATCGGGAAAAAAATCAATGGGGTTATTATGCAAATGCCCGCTGTCAGGGCAAGCGACAGCGGGCATTTCACGGCAAATTAACGCAAATAGAGGATTACGCGCTGGTCTGTGAAGCGTTATTGACCTTTTTCGCTGAAGAAAGCGTCGCTTTCATCTGCGCTTCATCCAACTGGCCGACCCACTTCGCCACCACCACAGTCGCCACACCGTTACCCACCAGGTTGGTGAGCGCACGGGCTTCCGACATGAAGCGGTCAATGCCGAGAATCAGCGCCAGACCGGCCACCGGCAGATGTCCCACCGCCGACAGCGTAGCCGCCAGCACGATAAAGCCACTGCCGGTCACCCCTGCCGCGCCTTTGGAGGAGAGCAGCAGCACCACTAACAGCGTGATCTGGTGGAAGACATCCATGTGGGCGTTGGTCGCCTGAGCGATAAACACCGCCGCCATGGTCAGGTAAATCGACGTGCCATCGAGGTTGAACGAGTAGCCAGTTGGAATCACCAGCCCGACCACCGATTTCTTACAGCCCAGCTTCTCCATCTTATCCAGCATGCGCGGCAGCGCCGACTCGGAAGAAGATGTACCCAGTACAATCAGCAGCTCTTCTTTGATGTAGGCAACAAACTTAAAGATGTTGAAGCCGGCCCAGCGGGCAATAATCCCCAGCACAATCACCACGAACAGTACGCAGGTGATGTAGAAGCAGATAATCAGCTGACCGAGCTGCACCAGCGATCCGACACCATATTTACCGATGGTGAACGCCATGGCGCCGAACGCACCAATCGGTGCCAGACGCATGATCATGTTGATCACGCCAAAAATTACCTTCGAGAAGCTCTCGATGACGTTGAACATCACGGTGCCGGCGTTACCGAGGCGATGCAGCGCAAAGCCAAACAGGATAGCGAACAGCAGCACCTGCAGGATGTTACCGCTGGCGAAGGCACCGACCACGCTGTTCGGGATCACGTCCAGCAGGAAGGCAATCACGCCCTGCTGCTCAGCCTGCTGCGCGTAGACCGCAACCGCTTTGGCATCCAGCGTCGCCGGATCGACGTTCATTCCCGCGCCCGGCTGGATCACGTTGACCACCACCAGACCGATAATCAGCGCGATGGTGCTGACAATTTCGAAATAGAGCAGCGCCACTGCGCCGGTCCGTCCAACTGCTTTCATGCTCTCCATGCCGGCAATACCGGTCACCACCGTACAGAAAATCACGGGGGCGATGATCATCTTGATCAGCTTAACGAAGCCATCGCCAAGCGGCTTCATTTGCGCGCCTAACTCAGGGTAGTAGTGGCCTAACAGGACGCCGATGCCGATGGCAACCAGCACCTGAAAGTAGAGGCTTTTGAACAGTTTCATAACAGGTGTCCAGGTATAGACGGCATTCACCGCCATTGTTATGGAGAAACGCATGCGGCAAGCCGCCTGGAAGCGTATGACCTTACCGATGGCGAGGAAAATAACACTCTGTTAACAGGATTAGTATACCCTTACATTCCTTACAAAAGTTACAAAACTCTAACTATGAACTGAAACGCTTCAGCACCCCATAACGGTGCAATTCTGCAAGGAAAATCAATAAATAAGGTGATTATTCAGACGGTGACGAGCTGGCCAGCCAGCGCTGGTTAAACACCGATAACGGCAGGGCTTCAGCATATAAGTAGCCCTGCCCGATGGTAATTCCGCGCGCCAGCAGCCAGTCGCGCTGCTCGGCGGTTTCGACGCCTTCGGCAATCACGTCGAGGTGGATGATGTCGGCAATTGCCGCCACGATGCGCACCATGGTGTCATCATCCGGCAGCGCGGCGACAAAACTGCGATCCATTTTCAGCTTATTGACCGGCAGCGCTTTGAACTGATGCAGGTAGTTGAGGTTGGAGTAGCCCATGCCGAAATCATCCAGCGCGACCGCCACCCCGGTTTGCTGCAGCGAGCGCAGCAGCGCCATCGCCTGTTCAGCATCGCCAATCTGCGCGGTTTCGGTGATCTCCAGCACGAAGTTACCCGGCGCAATGCGATGGCGCTCCAGCAGCCCCTGCAGGTGGCTCACCACGCTGGCATCGCGCAGCTGTACTGCGGAGATATTCACGCTGAGCGGCAGATTGATGCCGTGGCGCTGCCAGCCAGCGATAATGCGGCACGCCTCTTCAAATACCCAGCGGCCGAGCGCGGAGATGACGCCAATCTCTTCGGCACTGGCGATGAACTCTTCGGATAAACCATAGCTGCCGTCCGGCATTCGCATGCGCAGCAGCGCTTCTGCGCCGGCCAGCTCGCCGGTGGCCATATTGATTTGCGGCTGCAGATAGAGCGCAAACTGGCCATCCTGCAGACCCTGCAGGATGTCGTGCTCCTGGGTTAAGCGCTTCTGCGCCCGCTCGGTCAGCGCCGGGTCAAAGAACAGAATCTGGTTTTTACCCTGATGGCGCGCCGACATCATCGCCGACGTGGCGCGCGCCAGCTGTTCGCCTGCGGACACGGTGTTGTCATCATGCAGCGCCAGGCCAATGCTGGCGTTGGGGCGCAGCTGCAGCTGATACAGGTTCACCGGCTGGTTGATGCGTAGCATCAGGTTGCGCGCCAGCCGCATGGCGCGAAACGGGTTGTGCGCACGCTTCATCAGTAGCGCAAAGTCACTCGGTCCGGTCTGTGCCAGCAGCGTATGGTCATCAATGGTACTGCGGATTTTTTCCACCAGCGTCAGCATCAGCGTATCGCGTTGCTCATCGCTCAGGACGCCATTGGCTTCCTGCAGGGTTTCGATGCGGATCACCATCAGCCCCCACGGCTGCTGGCTGTGGCGATGGCGGATGTGCTGATCAAGCAGCGCCAGAAACAGCGCGC
>NZ_SDFT01000239.1:0-7876 GCF_004916815.1 Pantoea sp. R102 | reverse complement strand
GCATTGCGCGCTTTATCAGGCCGGTCGCTGTCGCTCATGTCAGTGGCTGGAAAAACCCTATCCGCAACAGCTGAGCGACAAGCATGCGCAGCTGACGCAGCTGCTGGTCGTTGCTCAGCCACGACAGCACGCCAACCGCCGCGCCGCATAGCGCATTAATCGCAATCCCCACCAGCAGCAGGCGCGCCAGCTGGCCCTGCGCCAGCCGGCTAAAGCTGAAGATCAGCAGCGTCACTACCAGGCTGCCGGCAAACGCTGCCAGCGAGGGCAGCCACAGCGCCAGCAGCGGCGGCAGGCTGACCGGTAGCACCACTGAGAGCGCCACCGCCAGCCCGGCACCGCTGCTGATACCCAGCAGTCCGGGATCGGCCAGCGGATTACGAAACAGCCCCTGCATCACCGCACCGGACACCGCCAGCGCCATGCCAGTCAGCACCGCCAGCAATACGCGCGGCAGGCGAATTGTGAGCCAGATTTGCCAGGCCAGATCGCTAAGCGGCGCCTGCCACAGCGTGCGCAGCGACAGCGGCATCGCGCCGAGGTTGGCCGCCAGCAGCATGCACACCAGCATGCTGATACTCATTAACATCAGCCAGCGCATCATCAGGCGGTTAATCATGCTGCACGGCTTCCGCCGCATGGCGCAGGCGCAAAATCGCGTCCGGCGTATCGAGGCCGAAACTCAGCAGCGCCATCTCATCAATCACCAGCAGCGCGTGATGCTGGCCAGCCGGCGTCAGCTGCAGGCCCGGCAGCGCCCACACCGCCTGTTCGCCTCCCAGCGTGCGCAGCCCCTCTTCGCCGACCACCACCAAATCCGGTGCCGCCGCCACGACGCCCTCCTGCGACAGCTGCTGATAGTGCGGCACCGCGCCCATGGCATTGACCAGGCCGGCAGCGCGAATTGCGCCGTCAGCGCCAGTCTTTGCACCAGCCGCCTGGGTGCGTAAGCCGCCGTGTGCCATGATAAACAGCACTTTCACTGGCAGCGGCTGCTGCGGTAGCTGCTCACGCTGTTTGTTGACCTTGTCGATCAACGCGCGGGCCGCCTGTTCACGCTGCAGCGCTTTGCCAATAGTGGCGATTTTGTCCGTGATGGCATCGAGGCGGTTATCCCCACTGACCTCCACCACCGTTACCCCGGCGTCCGCCACCTGCTGCAACACCAGCGACGGTTTAGCCAGCGCACTGGCCAGTACCAGCGTCGGTTTCAGTGCCAGAATGCCTTCCGCGTTGAGCTGGCGCATATAGCCGATATCCGGCAGCCTGGTGGCCGCCGCCGGATACTGGCTGGTGCTGTCGCGCGCCACCAGCCGCGCCTGCGCATCCAGCGCGTAGACGATCTGCGTTACATCGCCCCCGATAGTAATGATGCGCTGCGCCGCCCACGCCGGCAGCGTCAGCAGAGCAAGCAGTGTCAGGATCAGCGCTTTCATGCGGCGGCTCCTGTCGGCGTCAGCGCCATCACCTGCTCGCGCCAGCGTGCCTGTTCCGGCGTGCCCTCGCTGCGCTGGCCGTACAGCTGGGCAATCTGCGTGCCATCGGCAGCGAACAGCTCCAGACTGGTGACGAAGCCATCGCCGCCCGGCTTGCGCGTCACCCAGCTCTCGTGAATGCGATCCGCCATCAGATGCAGCGTGAACGTGGGGTTAAAAACGTTAATCCAGTTATCCAGCGGCACCACTTTCCCGATAGTGCCGGTAAAGATCTGGGTACAGCCGCGATTGCCGACGAAAATCATGATTTCATTGCCATCCTGCTGTACCTGGCCCAGCAGCGTTGCCAGCGCGGTGTTGCTCACCTGACGCGCTAAATCATCCGGCACCGCGCGAAACGCCTGCGGCCGCGAGAGATGGTGACGCTTCAGCAGGCCAAAGAACTGATGCACATCGGTCATGGCACGCCACTCCGCTTCGACAGTGCCGGCATCCACCCTGTCGCTGAACGGCGTGGCGCTGACCGGCTGCGGCTGCAGCTGAGGCGTGTGCGCCAGCCGGAAGCGCTCAATCAACGCCTGCCACGCCGGCATCTCCGTGTGCGCGGTGGTGTAGATTTTCAGCACCGCATCAGCGTGACGATCGAAAATCTGTATGCTCTGCCGTTCGCCGTGCGCGGTCTGCTCGTGCAGGAAGAAAGCACTGTGCCACTGCGCAGGAAACAGACGCTGGTCGAGCGCACGCGGATTAAGCACCAGCCCGCCATGTTCGCCGAGATGCAGATTGCTGTAGGTTCCCACCTGTTCGTGCACCGCCCAGGCATTGCGCGTAATACTTTTGGTCTCACCCACTGCCGCCAGCGCCGTCAGCAGCGCCGGAAAATCGGCGCGCAGCGGCTGCGCGTCGTGGCCCACACGCGCTTCGCACAGCTGTGCTTCCCCTATGCCCATCAGCGCGGCTAAATCACGCGCGTACATTTTTGGCTGCTGGCCTTTCAGCGCCAGATAGTGTTGATAGCGTTGATGCATTGCGCTTGCTCCCGTGAAAATGCCCTGCGCCACCGCAGGGCGAAAAGTGATTAGAAGTCGACGTTCACGCCCAGTTGCCAGGTGCGTCCCGGCATCACGGCCAGATTGATGTCGTTGCGCTCCTGCGCGCTGGCGCTGGTCAGCGTGCGGCTGCTGAGGTAATCCCAGTATTTACGATCGGTAATGTTGTAGACACCGCCGCTCAGCCTGACGTTTTTTGTCAGCTGCCAGTACGCGGTGGCATCGATCAGGCCATAGCCCGGCACGCGCATGTATTCGCTGCTGGCGTCGCTGATGGCCGCCCCGCTGTTGTTGTAGCTCTCACGGTTGGTGGCGCTGGCCTGTTTGCCTTTGACGAAGGTGGCGGTGAGCGCCGCGCCGTAACCGCGCGCTTTGTCGTCCCACGCGACGCCGACAATCGCTTTCAGCGGCGCGACGCTGTCGAGATCGATGTATTTGTCGCCCAGATAGCGGGATTTCGCTTTCCCCTCGCTGTAGCCGAGCGCGAACGTGCTGCTCAGGCCATCCACGGTCGGGAACCAGCTGCCGTAGTTGACGCGGGTGCTGATCTCCGCCCCATAAATGTAGGCTTTGTCGCGGTTCTCAGCCTGATAGCTGGTGTAGATGTTGGCCGGAACATTGACGAACATCGCCGGGTTGGTGGCGCGGCGATAGCGGGTGTAGGCAATAAAGTTTTTGTAGGTGTTGTAGAACACCGAGGTATTGAGGGTGATGCCGTCGGTCGGCTGTCCTTTCAGACCCCACTCAAAATTGTTGCTGGTCTCGGTTTTCAGATCGGCATTACCAATCAGCGCATACTGCGCGCTGCCGGCGTAGCTTGAACCAAGGTTCCACGAGCCGTACAGCTGGCTGGTGGTCGGGAACTCCACGCCGCGCTTATATTGCAGCCAGGTGGTGAGCGCCGGATTGATATCGTACTGGAAGGTCAGTGACGGCAGCACTTCGGTGTCTGAATTGGTCTTGCCGTACAGTTTTTCCACCTGCTCTTCGGTCAGCACCGTGCTGCCGTTGGTCAGATCGCCGAGGTTCTTCGGTTTGGTGCTTTGATGAATAACGCGCACGCCGGGAATCACCGCGAAATTGTGGCTATCGAGATCGAAATTGATTTTATCCTGCAGATAACCGGCCACGGTCCAGGAACGGCTGTCTGACTGCGGCTGGGTAATGGTGCCGAAGGTGCCCGGGTTCGGCGCCTGGCGGAACGGACGCTCGCTTTTCTCCACGCGCGCGTTGACGCCGCCGCTCAGCTCGTGGCGGCCGAGGGTTTTGCTGGCGCGCGTGTCAAACCCTAAGGTATCGACGTTGTAGTCAGAGTAGACGAAACCGTACTGACTGGCGCTGGTCGGTAACCAGGTGGTGTCGTGCGCCTCGGTTTGCTGCCAGTAAACCCGCGTGGTCAGCGTATCGATCATCTCGTTGTACGGTGTCCACTCATCGGCAAGATTAATGCCCCAGCGGCGCGAATCGCTCTGCTGTTGCGCAGTGCCCCAAATAGTGTTGCCGCTGCTGCTGTCCCAGGTATCGTAGTGGGTGTGATTGGTTTTGTGGTAGTAGTCGAAGGTGGCGCTCAGCTTGTGCTGATCGTTTGGCTGCCAGATGCCCGACGTCATAAAGGCATCCGAGTGCCAGTTGGCCGGGTAGGCGTCTTTTACGCCGCTGTTGTTGCGCGTCTGCTGGCCGTCGCGGCGGCTGTAAACAAACAGGCCGCGCAGTTCATCATCCCCTGCCGCCGCAGTGATGCCGTTGTGCCAGCTGCGATCTGCCGAACTGTAGTCGCTCTGATAACCGAAATAGTGGGTTTTATCGCTGCTGAGATAGTCGTCCGGCGACTTGTTATGAAACGATACGTTACCGCCGATGGCGGTGTTAGGTTGTTCCACCGATGTAGCGCCCTTCTCAATTTCGACGCTGCCAAACATATACGGGTCGATGTAGTCGCGACCAATACCGAAGGTATTGTTACCGGCGCGACTGACGTACGGACGACCGGTGGCGTCCGGCACCGGAATGCCATCAATATCCAGACCGACACGGTTACTTTCCAGCCCGCGAATGTTGTAGCCGGTATAGCCTGCACGGTCAAAGCCGCTTTTACCGGCTGACGAACCGCCCGCCGCACCAGTGGCGCTGACCAGCGGCTCATAACGCATGATCGAACCGAAGTCATTGGCGCCGCGTTTTTGCAGATCGCTGGCGGTGAGCGTGGTTTTGCTGCCAGCCTGCTGCTTAGGTGCGGTAACGGTCATTACCGGTTCATTGCTGCTGTTGTTCTCTGCGGAACGCGCCAGCGTACTGCTGTCGCTGGCGGCATAGCTGCAGGCTGCGTGGATAGCAGAGGCAAGGACAGCGACGTTAAACAGACGCTGCCGGAAATTTCCCTGAAGGTGTAAAGACATGCGCGAAATACCTGGTTAATTGTTAGTATTCGCTCACTTATTTGCTGCCAGAAAACCACGGCTTTATGCTAAAAACCGTGAAACAGCGCGTCACGCTGGCCAGATAATGTTATCGATCCCGGCACCTGTGGCGCAGTGTCATGCGCGCTTCAGTGCAATGCTGCCGGGTGTCACTGGCAGCGGCGCCGCAGGGATGCCTGTGGGATTTATAGAGAGTAAAATGATGGCGAAAACAATTTAATGCAATTGGTAATCATTATCAATATCATTTGCATCAAGATGTATATTTGTGCGCACAATTTGTTAACCCATGATTAATCAAGCACTAACAGGAGGGATAGGATGGCAGATAAACCGGCAGTAACCATTCACTACTGTACCCAATGTAACTGGCTGCTGCGTTCGGCATGGATGGCGCAGGAGTTGCTGCATACCTTTGCCGGCGATCTCAGCGCGGTTACGCTTCAGCCCGGCAGCGGCGGCGTGTTCGAGATCAGCATTGATGGTCAGGTGATTTGGGAACGCAAACAGGAAGGCGGCTTTCCCGACGCGGCGGCGCTGAAACAGCGGGTGCGCGATGTCTGCTGGCCGGATCGCGAACTGGGGCACGTGGACAAGAAGAAACCGTAACGCGCTTAGCTGTTGGCGATCTTCTCTGCCGCGTCCTGCAGCGCCGCCACGACAATTTCCACCGTGGCCGGTGAAATCTGCTCCTGCGACAGCCGGTGATTGAGCGTATAGCGAAGCGTATGGATCGCCTGCTCTACCTGCGGAATGCTGCGGTTGTTGACCAGAATCGCCAGCGAAGTGAGCCGCCCGATAATCACCGCCACGTTTTCGCCATTTTCCGCCAGCAGTGCGCGGCCCGCATCGTTGAGCGCGTAGGCTTTGCGCGTAGCCTGGGCATCCACCACGCGGATGGCGTCCATCTCTTCCAGCAGCGTCAGGTTGGGATAAATAATGCCGGGGCTGGGGGAATATTCGCCTTTCGACAACTCTTCCACCGATTTGATCAGCTCATAACCGTGCGCCGCGCCGCTGGCCAGAAAGTGCAGCATCAGCAGGCGAATATCACTGGCATCCAGCATCCTTTCGCGCCGCTTTCTGCGTGCGCCGGCACAGCTGGCACGCTGTGCCGCATCGGCGTGCTCTGGAACATCCCGCTGCTGTTTCATCGCCTTCCCGGGGTCAGTTGAGGGAGGTTGATAGTAGTCTGGTGCCTGGTAAAATTCAACACAGGCGGCAGCAGGCGGGCGCCGGTTATTTCTGATGCCAGTAAGCGACGGCGCGCACCAGGTCGCTGTGCGCCGCACGTTGCTGAGTAAAGTAATCGCTCAGCTGTTTCACCGCCGCGCCTTCGCCGGTCAGCCAGATGAAGTAGTCATCAGCAGGCAGCACAATCGGGTCCAGCAGCGGCATCAGCGCCTCAGCCTGCATGTTGCCGCTGCCGAGCCAGCTCACCGTGACGTCCGGCAGGTCGCCAAGATACGCGCGGCCGACCGGCTCATCAACACAGGCCAGCAGATGAATCTGTTGTGCCTGCATTTCCTGATAGCGGCGCTTAAATGCCGGCAGACCGGTCTCATCGCACACATAAATCTGACAGGCATAATCCACCGGCACGACGCATGAGCCGCGCGGGCCGCCCATCGCAATGCGATCGCCCGGCTGAGCGGCACTCGCCCAGCTGCTGGCGACGCCGCCGTCGTGGATGTAAAAATCCAGCGTCAGCGAATCGCTGCCGTTAAAGGCCAGCGGCGTATAGTCGCGCGCCGCCGGACGCACGCCGTCAGGCCAGACGATGCCTTCGTCGGTCATGTGTGGCAGCGCCAGCGCACCGCCCGGCGTATCCGGGAAAAACACTTTGATGTGGTCGTCAAAAGAGGGCGAGTGGAAACCCGCCAGATCGCTGCCGCTAAAGACGATGCGCCAGAAGGCATCGGCCACCCGCGTTTTGCTGGCGACGGTGATGTGACGGAAGCGTAATTCATTGCGCACGCGTTGTGGAGCGCGATGGTGAGTCGGGTTTGGCAACGTTTCTCTCCCTGCAGCGACGGTCCCGCGCTACTGCGCTGCCGCACACCGCTGATGGTGCATGTTATCGAAAATCATTCTCATTAAACGCCTTGCAAGATACCTATGATATATTTTCGACGCAATGCCGAAAAATGCTATTGGCGAAAACGGAACCGGTTTTTGCAAGATGAGGAAGCGTTTTTTGGCGCGGATTTTCACGGCTTGAGGTCGCCATAAATGGCGACCCTACAGCGTGTCAGCGTATTTTTGAAAGGTAACAGCTGTCAGGGATGTGAATGACGAAAAACAATGCCGTTGAGTATTTGCACGGCAGAATTGCGCATAAAAAAAAGCGGAGAGTTGCCTCTCCGCTTGTTACTGTCTGCGCACCCGATTAGCGGGTCAGATCGTCAAAGAACTTCTTTACGCCGTCGAAGAAGCTTTTCGAACGCGGGCTGTTTTTCTCGCCGGTGGGTCCGCCGAAGCTCTCTTCCAGCTCGCGCAGCAGCGCTTTTTGCTTGTCGTTGAGGCTGACCGGGGTTTCCACCACCACGCGACACAGCAGATCGCCGACCGCACCGCCACGCACCGACTTCACGCCTTTGCCGCGCATGCGGAACAGCTTGCCGGTCTGGGTTTCTGCCGGCACTTTCAGCTTCACGCGACCGTCGAGCGTCGGCACTTCAATCTCGCCGCCCAGCGCTGCCATGGCAAAGTTGATCGGCACTTCGCAGTACAGGTTGTTATCTTCACGCTCGAAGATCGGGTGTTTCTTCACCGAAACCTGCACGTACAGATCGCCAGCCGGTGCGCCATGTTCGCCCGCTTCACCTTCTCCGCTGAGGCGGATACGGTCGCCGGTATCGACGCCCGCCGGGATTTTCACCGACAGCGTTTTCTGGCGCTCAACGCGGCCATGGCCGTGACAGGCGTTGCACGGATCTTTAATCACCGAGCCGCGACCGTGACAGGTCGGACA
>NZ_SDFT01000238.1:0-5766 GCF_004916815.1 Pantoea sp. R102 | reverse complement strand
CTGCCGTATAGCGTGCTGCGTGACCAGATTTTTACCCACCCAACCATGAGCGAATCGCTCAATGATCTGTTTTCCCTGGTAAAATAATGACGAACAGGACGCCTGCACCGGGCGTCCCGATCGCACATCTAGCCGAGATTGCCGCTCAGGCGATCGCGGAAATCGCTGCTGCGGTTATCCAGGCCGGTGAAGGTGACGCTGGCGCCGTGCCGCTGGTAGCGGTACTCAATGGCGTCGAGCGCCGCCACGCTGGAGGCATCCCAAATCTGCGCGTGGGTCAAATCGATGGTGACGCGCTGCGGATCGTGGCCGTAGTCAAAATGCTCAAACAGATCGTTGCTGCTGGCGAAAAACAGCGGGCCACGTACCGTGTAGTGCACATGCTCGCCATCGTCACTCAGCTGGCGCTCGGCATGGATCACGTGAGCGATGCGGCGCGCAAACAGCATCATGGCCAGCATCACGCCCACCAGCACGCCAAGCGCAAGGTTACCGGTCCACACCGTGACGGCGACGGTCAGCACCATCACCAGCGTTTCCGACCACGGCATGCGTTTCAGCGTGGCCGGCTGCAGGCTGTGCCAGTTCACGGTTTTCACCGCGACCACCATCATAATGCCCGCCAGCACCACCATCGGAATCTGCGCCATGATCTGGCTCAGACCGGTGACCAGCAACAGCAGCACCAGCGCTGCGGCCACGGTGGACACCCGGGTACGCGCCTTGCCCAGCTCAACGTTAACAATGGTCTGGCCGATCATCGCGCAGCCGGCGATACCGCCGTAAAAGCCTGCCAGAATATTGCCGACGCCCAGCGCCCAGGATTCACGCCGCTTGCCGGAAGGCGTATCGGTCATGTCATCCACCAGTTTGGCGGTCAGCAGGGATTCCATCAGGCCAACGAAGGCGACCGACAGCGCGGTGGGCCAGACAACCTGCAGCGTCTGCAGATTAAGCGGCACCAGCAGGGTAGTGAAATCCGGCAGGCCGGCGCGCATTGGCCCTTCATCACCGACGTTGGGCACGCGATAGCCCAGCAGCAGCGCGACAGCGGTGACAGCCACGATAGCCACCAGCGGCGAAGGCACGCTTTTAAGCACTTTGGGCAGCAGCAGCACGATGGCCAGCGTGGCGGCGAACAGCAGCCACACCAGGCCCGACTGGCCCCAGACGTGCGGCACCTGCGCAAAGAAAATCAGTATACCCAGCGCGTTAACGAAGCCGATCATCACCGAGCGCGGAATATAGCGCATCATGCGCGACAGCCCGGCAAGGCCGAAGATGATCTGAATAACACCGCCGAGGATCACCGCCGGCAGAATGTACTCCACGCCATGCGCGTGCACCATCGGCCCGATCACCAGCGCGACGGAACCGGCCGCCGCGGTGACCATCGCAGGCCGTCCTCCCAGAATCGACAGCGTCAGGCACAGCACCACCGAAGCGACAAGGCTGACTTTAGGGTCGACGCCGGCAATCACGGAAAACGAAATCACTTCCGGTATCAGCGCCAGGGCGGTAATCACCCCGGCCAGGCACTCGCGGGTGAAAAGAGAGGGTGAACGCAGCACACGTGCGACCGTGATGTCGCTCGCTGTGGCAGCGGGGCGATCGGCAGTTTGACTCATCTGTTGCAGGCTCTTTTATTGGATGCGCATGCCGTCACGGCATAGCAATATTTAATGGAAAAGTTAACGCGGGCGATGTTACCGGGGGATGACGCGAGGCGCCAGTAAAACGGGGCGATAAGGTTGATTCCATCCCTGGAATCCGCTGCGGCTACAGCGAAAAATCATCCGGGGTCTGGTGAACCACCAGTTCCAGCAGGTGACGGTAGACATCCAGCTGGACGACATCGGCTTCCTGCTCCAGCCGGCCAATCAGGGCGGCAATAATGGCCTTATTGGTCACCGGCATACCGCTGTGCAGGATTTCAGCAATCAGATGGCCTAAGACTTCCATCTCATTGGTTTCACTGTTAACGGCCTGTTTAAAATTGTCAGCGATGGTATCGCTGCTGTTGACGGCATTTTGCATGTGTAAGCCCTTAAGATTGGCTGATGGCCCAGCGGCCAGCACAACCAGGAAGAAATATTTCCGCGCGGACAGGCGCGAAAAACCTGACTCACCACCCAACACAAAAAGACACCTCTGAAGGTGGAAATCCACAACACCTTCAGAGGCGACGCAACTGCATCATTCGTTACCGAATCGTTAACCGATTCATGGCGGCTAAAGTTATACAGTAACCCCTAATCTGTACAAGCGGCGGCTTGTGCATTTCGTGCTTATCGGGCTAATTTACTCAATATTATAGGGTATTTTGCCGAAAAAAGTTATACAGGCAAGCTGTACACGCGGCCTGATCGGGCCTTTTTGCGACTTAAGTGAAACTGGTAATCTGCGTGCAGCACGACTAAATTTGCTGATGTAAGCAAACTTTTCATTCGCACGTCGCTTAGCTTATAATAACCTTCCCATTTAGTTAGAACTCTAACCATTAGGCCGCTACGCTTTGACTGACCATCCACAACCGTTCTCCCGTCTGTTGCATCTTACTGCCCATGCGTGGCGGCTGGCGGTTGATCGCCGCCTGAAAGAGAGCGGTTTGAGTATGAGTAGCTGGCTGGCAATTGCCAGCGTGGCGACCGCCAGTGAACCGCCGACGCAAAAGGCGCTGGCACAGCTATTGGGGCTGGAGGAAGCCAGTGTAGTGCCGCTGGTCGATCGGCTGGTGAAACAGCAGCTGCTGGCACGGGTGCAGCCAAAGGAAGATCGTCGCAAGCGCCTGCTGGTGTTAACCGAGCAGGGCGGCGAGGCGTTCGCTACGGTAAAAACGCAGGCGGATGCGCTGCGCGCCCAGTTGCTGGCCGATATCGATCCCGCCGCGCTGGCAGTGACCGAAAACGTGTTGCAGCAGCTGCTTGAACGCTTAGGAAACGTATAGCCGTGGCGAAACGTAACCCGTATGCGCCTCGCGAATGGCTGCCGCACGAAAAGCCGATGCTGCCGGGATCGCCCTCGACACCGCTGCATGCGCCATCGAAACGCATCGCGTTTGGCCTGATCGGCCTGCTGATCTCCATTACCGGCGCGCTGAGTAATGCGCTGGTGACCGCCAACCTCACCAATCTGCAGGGCACCTTCGCCGCATACAGCAACGAAATCGCCTGGCTGCCGGCGGTCTACGTGATGGGCAATATCTCCATTAATCTGTTGCTGGTGAAGTTCCGCCAGCAGTTTGGTCTGCGGCTGTTTACCGAAGCCTTTCTGGTGCTGTACGTCATCGTGGCGTTTTTTCACATCCTCGCGAACGATCTCAGCTCGGCGATTATCGTGCGTACCGCGCACGGCATGGTGGGCGCGGCGCTCAGCTCGCTGGGCATCTATTATCAGATCCAGGCCTGGCCGGCGAAGCACCGTCTCAAAGCGCTGGTGATTGGCATCACCGCCTCACAGCTGGCGATTCCGCTGGCGCGGCTGTTCTCCAGCGAGCTGCTGCAGCTGGAGGAGTGGCGCGGCCTCTATCTGTTTGAACTGGGCCTGGCGATGATTGCGCTGGGCTGCGTGCTGGTGGTCAAGCTGCCGCCGGGCGACCGTATCAAAGCGTTCGAAAAGCTCGATTTTGTCACCTTTATGCTGCTGGCACCGGGCATGGCGTTATTGTGCGGCGTGCTGTCACTCGGGCGCATTGAGTGGTGGTTCAGCACACCCTGGCTCGGCGTCTGTCTGGCGCTGGCGCTGGTGCTGATTGTCGCGGCGGTGGTGCTGGAGCATAACCGCGCTAACCCGCTGATTAACACCCGCTGGCTGAGCAATGGCATGATCGTGCGGCTCGGCATCGTGATGATCATGATGCGCATCGTGCTGGCCGAGCAGAATACCGGCGCGGTCGGCTTTCTGCAGCAGCTGGGCCTGCTCAACGATCAGATGCGCGGGCTGGCGCTGGCGATCATTGCGGGCGTGATCTGCGGCATGATTGCCAGCGCGCTGACCATCAAACCCAACCATCTGAGCTGGCCAATCGTGGTCTCGCTGGCCGTAATGATTGTCGCCTCGCTGATGGATGCGCAATCCAGCCCGCTGACGCGTGCCAGCAATCTCTACTTCAGCCAGTTTCTGCTCGGTTTCAGCAGTGCTTTCTTCCTTGGGCCAGCGATGCTGCTTGGCATCGGCGGCGTGGTGACTCAGCCGAAAAATCTGGTGAGTTTTGTCGTGCTGTTTGGCATGAGCCAGAATCTTGGCGGGCTGATTGGCTCTGCCATTCTCGGCACCTTCCAGACGTGGCGCGAAAAATATCACTCCAGCCTGCTGGGTGATCAGCTGTCGCTGCTCGATCCTAATGTGGTGGATCGCCTCAGCCAGTACAGCGCGCTGTTTCGCAGCCAGCTGGCGGACAGCGGCCTGCTCAGCGCGCAGAGCAGCAGTCAGCTGCAAACCGTGGCCACGCTGCAGGCCAACGTGCTGGCTTATAACGATACCTATTTACTGACCGCCGCGCTGGCAATGATAACGCTGATGTGGGTGCTGTGGCGCCTGACGCGGCTGCGTTATCTCAACTGGCGCCAGGCGCGACATAATCTGACTGAGCAACAGCAGCAGGCTGCGCCAGCAAACCGAACGGAGACCCCATGAGTCAACAGGACGATCTACAGGCTGCGGAGCGCGAGCGCGCTAACCGCCGACGCATTCTCTCTATCGCCGCCGGGAGCGGTATCGCCATCGTGGGCGTGCTGGTGATTTTATACGCCTGGCAGCTGTGGCCCTTTACCAGCACCATCCAGTCAACGGAAAACGCCTACGTGCGCGGCCAGGTGACCTTTATCAGCCCACAGGTCAGCGGCTACCTGACGAACGTTGAGGTGGTGGATCTGCAGCCGGTGCGCAAAGGACAGCTGCTGATGACCATTGACGATCGTATCTATCGCCAGCGCGTGCATCAGGCGCAGGCACAGCTGGCGATGAAGATCGCCGCGCAGAATAACAACCAGCAGCAGCAGAAGAGTGCGGAGGCCACTATCGCCAGCAATAAAGCCGCGCTGGAGAATGCCAAAGCGCAGGCGCTGAAAAGCAGTCTCGATTTGAAGCGGGTGGAAAATCTGGCGGCGGATGGCTCGCTGTCGGTACGCGAGCGTGACGCCGCGCGCGCAGCCAATGCGCAGGCTCAGGCCCAGCTGCGCCAGGCGGCGGCGCAGGTGGCGGTCTCGCAGCAGAATCTGCAAACCACCATCGTCAACCGTGCGGCGCTGGCCGGCGACGTAGCCAGCGCGCAGGCGGCACTGGAGCTGGCCAATATCGATCTGGACAACACGCGCATTATCGCGCCGGACAGCGGCCAGCTCGGTCAGCTGTCGGTGCGCAAAGGCACGTATGTTACTGCCGGCACGCGGCTGACCTCGGTGGTGCCGGATAATAAATGGGTGATTGCCAACCTGAAGGAAACCCAGCTGGCGCGCGTGCGCCCCGGCCTGCCAGTGTCGATCCGCGTTGATGCGCTGGACGGCAAGCGCTTTGACGGCCGCGTTGAGTTTATCTCGCCCGCCGCCGGATCTGAGTTCAGCGCCATCTCGCCAGATAACGCCACCGGTAACTTCGTGAAAATCGCCCAGCGCATTCCGGTGCGCATCAAAATTCTTGGTGACGAACTGCAGCAGCTGCGGCCGGGGATGTCGGTGGAAGTCGACATTGATACCGCCGCCGAACCACACCGGGATGCGTTATGAAGCGGCCGTTACTCGCGGTGCTCATCGCGCTGCTGCTGACCGG
>NZ_SDFT01000237.1:0-4147 GCF_004916815.1 Pantoea sp. R102 | reverse complement strand
CTGGTAAGTTAACAATCCTTCAAAAAAAAGTATGAAAAAAAATTTTTTTTCGTAAAATGAGCTCTATTAAACAGGAGCTCATTTGGTAATTTTATGTTAAAAGATATACAGGCATTACGTTGTATCGCAATCTGCTTTGTCATATTTTTGCATCTTCCGGTAATCATTCCAAACAATCATTTTTATAATGAATTAAGAAGCTTTACAAATACGGATAGTGGCGTTGAACTTTTTTTTGTTATTGCAGGATTTTTCTTATCATTAACCATTGAAAAATCAGCAAAAAACCTCAACTCCACAGCTGAAAAAATTAATTTCCTTTTCGAGATTTACATAAAAAAGATTAAAAGACTGTCGCCTCCAGTTTATTTTTGGGTTGCAGTGCCGCTTGCCTTCTCAATTTTAACGAAAAGAGCAGACATTTGGCTGTCATATGATTTAATGATAGAAAAGTTTTTCTCATCATTGATGTGGGTAAGGAATTTTGAAGAGATTGGTACAGAAGGTAACTTTGGTTATATGTGGGCATTATCTCTTGAAATGCAGTTTTTCATTATATATCCGATGCTTTACTCTTTATTAGGAAGAAAAAATACAATTTTACTTTCTATATTTATATGCGTAAGTATGATGTTCTATCGGTTGGGAGGTGGCGCCTCATGGATGTTTAGGTTTGACCCGATGCTTTATGGCACTCTCTTGTATTATGTCACGAGGTCTTTTGATTTCAATAAAATGGCCTTGAAACACTTAAATGTTAACCCAGTATCAAAATTCATAATCGCATTGATTTTAATACTTTCCTTAGCTGTAGTACCAAAGGCATTGATCCATCTTTGGAATTTTAGATTTAGCTGCGCCTCAATAATTTCAAGTATTTGCGTACTGTTAGCTGTTACAGATATGGGCTTTTTCACCACCTTACCAAAGTTCATTAATCAAGTGATCAGCTATGTTGGGAGCCGCTCTTTTTCTTTTTTTTGCTGCCATATACCAGTATGGTTTATGGTTTTCCAGTTCACTTCAGACCATGACATAGGTGTAGTGTCAAGAGTAATTTTACAGATATCAGCGGTATTGATTGCGAGTGAATTAACATATCGTATGCTTGAAAGAACTAACAAGAAGCAATTAAAAAATTCGTTTAGTTTAAAAGCGCAATAATATCATCAACTGAAATAGAGTTTCAATAATATAGTCAGTTTGAAATCCAAGAGAATAGTTTATAAATTAACGATTAATATAAAAAAATAGCCCAACATGAACAATGTTGGGCTATTTTGACATCTTTAGGCTGAATTAATCAATTAATTACATTATTGAAATAATTTAGCGTGAAATCCATTCAGTATGAAAAACACCGTCTTTATCAATACGCTTATAAGTGTGCGCACCAAAGTAGTCGCGCTGCGCCTGAATCAGGTTGGCAGGCAGCACTTCTGAGCGATAGCTATCGTAGTATGCAATTGCCGCTGAGAAGGTTGGCGTTGGAATACCGTTCTGGATGGCATAAGAGACAACATCACGCAGCGCCTGCTGATATTCATCTGCGATGTTTTTGAAGTAGGGATCCAGCAACAGGTTAGCGATGCTAGCATTGGTCGCATAAGCATCAGTAATTTTCTGCAGGAACTGTGCACGGATGATGCAACCAGCACGGAAGATCTTCGCGATTTCACCGTAATGCAGATCCCAGTTGTTCTCTTCTGAAGCCGCACGCAGCTGAGAGAAGCCCTGAGCATAAGAAACGATCTTACCCAGATACAGTGCACGGCGCACTTTCTCAATGAACTCAGCTTTGTCACCGGTGAAGGCTTGCGCCTGAGGGCCAGTCAGCACTTTAGAAGCTGCAACACGCTGTGACTTGAGTGAAGAGAGGTAACGAGCGAATACTGACTCAGTGATCAGAGAAAGTGGCTCGCCAAGGTCCAGGGAGCTCTGGCTGGTCCATTTACCGGTACCTTTGTTGGCTGCCTCATCCAGAATCACATCAACCAGGTATTTACCGTCTTCATCTTTCTTGGTGAAGATATCTTTGGTGATGTCGATCAGGTAGCTACTCAGCTCACCGTTGTTCCAGTCAGTGAAGGTTTTAGCCAGCTCTTCGTTGTTCAGACCGAGTGCGCCTTTCAGTAAAGCGTATGCTTCTGCAATCAGCTGCATATCGCCATACTCGATACCGTTGTGCACCATCTTCACATAGTGACCAGCACCGTCCGGACCGATGTAAGTAACGCAGGCTTCACCGTCTTCTGCACGCGCAGCAATTTTATCCAGAATTGGCGCTACCAGTTCATACGCTTCTTTCTGACCGCCAGGCATGATCGACGGGCCTTTCAGTGCGCCCTCTTCACCGCCGGAGACACCGGTGCCGATGAAGTTGAAGCCCTGATCAGACAGTTCTTTATTACGACGGATAGTGTCTTTATAGAAGGTGTTACCACCATCAATCAGGATGTCGCCCTTATCAAGGTGTGGCGTCAGTGAAGCGATGGTTTTGTCTGTCGCTTCACCTGCCTGTACCATCAGTAGGATACGGCGTGGTTTCTCTAAAGATTCAACGAATTCTTCAACAGTGTAGTAAGGAGCGAGCTTTTTATCTTGGTTTTCAGCGATGACTTCATCGGTCTTTTCGCGAGAACGGTTGAAGATAGACACTGTGTAACCGCGGCTTTCAATGTTAAGAGCCAAGTTACGGCCCATGACTGCCATACCTACAACGCCGATCTGTTGCTTTGACATTTCATACTCCTGTCTGTGGTCACGCATAGTGTTACGGGTAACACCATAGTATAAGTGACCAATATGTTAACTCAACATGTGCTAAGAGAGGTAGAAAATGATGCTCTTAGTAATAATCAAATGTTGACCTTCAAAATCCTTATGAAATCGATTACATTACAAAGTGTAAAAAATATCCAAAAATCTATTCTAAGGAAAATCCGATGCTTCAACGCGCGTTACTTATCAATGATACCGAAGATGTTTACCATTGGGGCTGCTATGGTACATCGCATGCAGTAAAGGAAAAAATCAAGAAGAACGGAATGAAGTTAGTTGATACAATTCCAGTTTATGATGTTCATAATTTAAGATGGTTTCCTAATTATGCAAATGAATTTTCTGATAAAGCTAACTTTGTAGAAAAATTACCAGAAATCGCCATTAAAATTGATAATTGTGACGTTGTGATAATTAATGGGGAAGGCACTATCCACCATTTTTCAGGCTATCCAAAGGCTTTGCTTTTCCTCATATATTCTGCCAAGACATTCTTTAATAAAAAAGTGATACTGATTAACCATAGCTGTTTTCCAAGCACTGAAGACAGCGAAACCATCAATTTCTATAAAAAAGCCTATGCATGTTGTGATTATATAGCTGCAAGAGAAAAAAGAAGTGTGGCAACTATTACCAACGAGTTAAGAATGCCATGTACTTTAGCTTTTGACAGTTTACCACTAACAGCTAAATCTGTTGAAAATAAACTTTACAAACCGATTTCAGAAAAATATGTATGTATTTCGGGGGCAGTCAATTATAAACATGAACGTTCAGGAATGATTGCAAAAATAATTCAAAATCACTTCCCGAACCATAGATATATTTACCTGGCCGGTTCAAAAGAAGAAGGTATTCACCATGAAGAACCAATTGTCTATGAAAGTTTAAAAAAGCACATGCATAATATCGAAATGTATGAGGCTAAAACCTTTGAGGAGTGGCTATCAGTAATTAAAAATGCAAAAATTTTAATTTCGGGCAGATACCACTATACAATTGGTGCCATGTGTACAGGAACTCCAACAGTCTATTTTCCGTCAAACACCCCAAAAATCGATGCTATTGCAGAAGAATATGGCTTGCCAAAGCCTGTGGTGTCAAAGAATGATAAAAAGTTCAAGCTAAAATTTTATATGGCAATAGCGTGGGCTAAATTAAGAAGGTGGCATAATTTATGTGACAAATTATGCAAATCTGCTGAGAAAAATTACAACTGGTAAATCATAATTTCTTGCTCAGTTTAGCAAACGAGATTGGATTTTTTTCAAAGATTGTTGTCTTTCCGAAAGCGTTTCCGATTCAAAAGGTAGCGCTTTAAAACCAAAAAATAGCACAGCATTGACCAGTAAAGTAGAATAAATTC
>NZ_SDFT01000236.1:0-2729 GCF_004916815.1 Pantoea sp. R102 | reverse complement strand
CCCGCGCGCGGGAGAGGGGGCAGTCCGCTGAAGCGGGCAGGTCAGAGGATAATATCCGCTAAAAGTCGGTTTGATCGGTTCCCTCTCCCGCCGGGAGAGGGTTAGGGTGAGGGAAACCAGGATAACAAACCCTCAATTACAAATAATCGAACTGCGCATCCTGGGTTCTGACCGAATCCAGACCGATCATCACGTTGAATTTGCCCGGCTCGGCGACGTGCTGCATCTTCTGATTCCAGAACTTCAGCGCATCGACATCAATCTTAAAGCGCACGGTCTGCGACTCGCCGGCCTTCAGCATGATGCGCTGGAAGCCGCGCAGCTCCTGCACCGGACGGCTGATACTGGCAACCGGATCGTTCAGGTACAGCTGCACCACCGTGGCACCATCGCGTTTGCCGGTATTCGTCACCGTCACGCTGGCTTCCACCGTGCCGTTACGCGGCATGGTTGGTGCAGACATCTTCACCGGCGACACGCTGAACTGGGTATAGCTCAAACCGTAACCAAACGGATAGAGCGGACCGTTGACCGCGTCGTAGTAGTGCGAGGTGTACTTGTTCGGCTTCTCGAAATTGTACGGACGGCCGGTTGGCAAATGATTGTAATAAATTGGAATCTGTCCGACCGAGCGCGGGAATGACACCGGCAGTTTGCCTGATGGGTTGTAATCACCGAACAGCACATCGGCGATGGCGTTACCGCCTTCGGTACCGCTGAACCAGGTCTCCAGCATCGCATCCGCCATGCGGTCCTCATTCACCAGCGCCAGCGGACGGCCATTCATCAGCACAATCACCAGCGGTTTCCCGGTGGCTTTCAGGGCCGCCAGCAGCTTCTGCTGGCTCGGCGGGATCACCAGGTCGCTGCGGCTCGACGCTTCATGCGCCATGCCCTGTGCCTCGCCCACGGCCGCCACTACCACGTCCGCTTTTTTCGCCTGCGCGACCGCTTCGTCAATCAGCTGCTGTGGCGAACGGGCATCGACGCTGACCGCCTGCTCATACAGGTTGAGGAAGTTCTGGATACCTTTGTTATCGGAAATATTGGCCCCTTTGGCATACAGCACGGTGCCTTTGCCGGCCATGGCGCTGCGCATGCCCTGCAGCAGCGAGACAGATTGCTTCGCCACGCCCGCAGCCGACCAGCTGCCCATAATATCGCGCTGGCTATCGGCCAGCGGTCCCACCAGCGCCACGGTGGCCTCTTTCTTCAGCGGCAGGGTTTCATGCCAGTTTTTCAGCAGCACCATACTGCGGCGCGCCACGTCGCGCGCTTCCGCCCGGTGCAGGCGGCTTTCCGCATTGGTGTCCTGCGGATCGCTGCCTTTCGGTCCGAGATGGCTGTACGGATCGTTGAACAGGCCCATGTCATATTTAACGTTGAGCACGTGACGGGCCGCATCGTCGATTTCCGCCATGCTCACCGCGCCACTTTTCACCAGTCCCGGCAGGTATTTGCTGTAATACTCGTCGCTCATACTCATGTCGATGCCGGATTTCAGCGCAATGCGCACGGCATCCTGCGGATCGCTGGCGACGCCGTGTTTGATTAACTCTTTGATGGCACCGTGATCGCTGATGGTGATGCCTTTAAATTTCCAGTCGTTGCGCAGAATATCTTTCAGCAGCCAGCTGTCGGCGGTGGCCGGGGTGCCGTTCAGCGAGTTGAGCGCCACCATCACGCCGCCGCTGCCGGCATCCAGTGAAGCTTTATACGGCGGCAGATAATCCTGGAACAGGCGCTGCGGACTCATGTCGACGGTGTTGTAATCGCGACCGCCTTCCACTGCGCCGTAAGCCGCAAAGTGTTTAACGCTGGTCATGATGGCGTAGCGGTCGGCGGCGCTCTTGCCCTGCATGGCTTTGACCATCGCACTGCCCATCTGCGAAGTGAGATAGGTATCCTCGCCAAACCCTTCAGAGCCGCGGCCCCAGCGCGGTTCGCGCGACACATCCACCATTGGCGCCCAGGTCATGTTGAGGCCATCGTCTGCCGCTTCATAGGCCGAGATGCGCCCCACTTCGCTAACGGCTTGCATATCCCAGCTGGCGGCGAGGCCGAGCGGAATCGGGAAAATGGTGCGCTGGCCGTGCACCACGTCATAAGCAAAGAACAGCGGCACCTTCAGGCGGCTGAGCTGCATGACCTGATCCTGCATGGCGCGGATATCCGGACGCGTTACCGTATTGAAAATCGCCCCGACCTGGCCGTGCTGAATCATGTCGCGAATCGCCTCTTTTGGCGTATCCGGACCGACGCTGATCAGGCGCATCTGCCCAATCTTTTCATCCAGCGTCATTTTGCTCAGCAGCTGATTAACAAAGGCGTCGCGCGCCTGTTCCGTCATTGGATGGGGGCCGAACAGGTCGTCCGCAAACGCGGGTTGCACGGCAAGGGAAACAGCGAGGCTAACAGAGTAAATCCATTTCATCAGGTCGGGTTCTCTTAAGTAACTGCGCAATATCGAAATAACCGGGGCAGTGTGCCACAAGATGAGGATAGCAGGTAGCCGCCATTGTCACACTGCGCCCCCGTGGCCGACGCGTGCTACAGTAGAAACGCCACGTTAACGACAAGGATAGGCTAATGAATAACAACACCTCACACCCTGCCCTGCTGTCCGAGCTGCGCCGTCTGGTCGGCGCAGCACAGCTGCTGACCGATGCAGAGCAGACCGCGCGCTATCGTAAGGGTTTCCGTTCCGGCGAGGGCGATGCGCTGGCGGT
>NZ_SDFT01000235.1:0-1474 GCF_004916815.1 Pantoea sp. R102 | reverse complement strand
AATTCACGCCGCGCGGCCAGTTTGTCCGGCTGCAGCGGCATCGCATCGGCCATGGTGTGCCCGATAAAGCGGCACGGCACGTTGTAGCGATCGTAAAACGCTTTTTCAAAAGGCAGAAACGCCAGCACCAGATCGGTGTTGCGGCCAATTTTGAACACGCGCTTTTGTCGCCAGGCCCACACGGAGGGACTGACATAATGAATGGTGCGAATGCCGGCACGCTTGAGGTTGCCTTCCAGCGTGATGTTGAAATCCGGGGCATCGATGCCGACGAAGACATCCGGCCGCAGCTCGGTAAAGCGCTGGGTTAAATCCTTGCGGATGTGCAGCAAACGGCGCAGGCGGCCAAGCACCTCAACGATGCCCATTACCGCCAGCTCTTCCATCTCGTACCAGGCTTCGCAGCCTTCGGCCTGCATCAGCGGACCGGCAACGCCAACGAAGCGCGCGTCAGGATGGCGCGCTTTCAGCGCACGAATCAATCCGGCACCAAGAATATCGCCGGAGGTTTCTCCGGCGACCAGGGCAATCGTTAAGGGACGCACTGACATGAATTAACGAATCAATCCACGGGTAGAACGGGCAAAGAAGTCGTAGAAAGGCTGCACTTCGCTATGAAGTTTAGCCAGTTCTTCAATCTCCGGCTTCACTTCATCCAGCGTTTTACCGCTGCGGTACAGCAGCTTGTACGCGTTACGAATGGCGTGCAGTGCTTCTTTGCTGAAGCCACGACGCTTCAGGCCTTCGATATTGACACCGAACGGCGTGGCATGGTTGCCCTGCGCAATCACGTACGGCGGCACGTCCTGCGCGACGCCGGAACAACCGCCTACCATCACGTGGGCACCAATGGTGCACCACTGGTGCACCGCCGTCACGCCGCCGATGATGGCAAAATCATCCACGGTAACGTGGCCGCCCAGCGTTACGTTGTTGGCCAGAATACAGCGATTGCCGATCACGCAGTCATGGGCAATGTGCGCGTTGACCATCAGCAGGTTGTCGCTGCCGACTTTGGTCAGGCCGCCACCCTGCGTGGTGCCACGATGAATGGTGACGCTCTCGCGGATGCGGTTGCGATCGCCGACTTCAACGCGGGTCGGTTCACCGGCATATTTCAGATCCTGATTCACTTCGCCAATCGAAACGAACTGGTAGATCTGGTTATCTTTACCGATACGCGTGTGGCCATTCACCACCACGTGCGATTTCAGCACCGTGCCTTCGCCAATTTCCACGTTCGCTCCGACAACACAAAACGGACCGATTTGGACGTTGGCGCCGATCACCGCACCTTCTTCAATGATGGACGTTGGATGGATGCTGGCGGTTGAATCAATCACTAATTATGCCTCCCGGCTACGGGCACACATCATGGTCGCTTCACAGACAATCTTACCGTCTACGGTTGCCACGCCTTTGAAGCGCGTCAGGCCACGGCGGGTCTTCTCGAAGGTAACTTCCATGATCATCT
>NZ_SDFT01000234.1:0-6591 GCF_004916815.1 Pantoea sp. R102 | reverse complement strand
GAGTTCTGGTTCGCGCTGGTGAAAGTGCTGGCCATCGTGGTGTTCCTGATTGTCGGCGTGGTGTTCCTCGGCAGCGGTAAACCGCTGGACGGCAACACCACAGGCTTCCATCTGATCACCGACAACGGCGGGCTATTCCCGCACGGTCTGCTGCCGGCGCTGGTGCTGGTACAGGGCGTGGTGTTTGCCTTCGCCTCGATTGAGCTGGTGGGCACGGCGGCGGGCGAGTGTAAAGACCCGAAAACCATGCTGCCGAAAGCCATCAACAGCGTGATCTGGCGTATCGGCCTGTTCTATGTGGGTTCCGTGGTGCTGCTGGTACTGCTGCTGCCGTGGAACGCCTATCAGGCCGGACAAAGCCCGTTCGTCACCTTCTTCTCCAAACTGGGCGTGCCCTACATTGGCAGCGTGATGAACATCGTGGTGCTGAGCGCGGCGCTGTCGAGCCTGAACTCGGGCCTGTACTCTACCGGACGTATTCTGCGTTCAATGTCGATGGGCGGGTCGGCGCCGCAGTTCATGTCGAAGATGAGTAAGCAGCAGGTGCCGTACGCCGGTATCCTGGTGACCATCGGCGTGTACGTGATCGGCGTGGTGCTCAACTACTACGTTCCGTCGCAGGTGTTTGAGATCGTCCTGAACGTGGCGTCGCTGGGGATTATCTCCTCGTGGGCGTTCATCGTGGTGTGCCAGATGCGTCTGCGCAAAGCCATCAAAGAGGGCAAAGCGGAAGATGTCAGCTTCAAGCTGCCGTGGGCGCCGGTTACCTCGTGGCTGACGCTGCTCTTCCTGGTGAGCGTGCTGGTGCTGATGGCGTTTGACTACCCGAACGGCACTTACACCATTGCTTCAATTCCGCTGATTGCCGTGCTGCTGGTGCTCGGCTGGTTTGGCGTGCGTAAGCGCGTGCAGGCGGAAGCGATGAAAGAGCACGAGCATCATCATGACGATCAGGATGATGCGGCGCCTAAGCTGGCGGAAGACAACGCGCGTTAATCGCAGCGATGCTCACCTGCGGGGGCCAGTCGGCCCCCGTTTTTATTGCAATTCTCCTTCTCTTGATCCCGCATCGGGAATTACACCTTTCGGGTGATATAGCCCTTCATAACCTCAGGTTATTTTACGCACCATCTCTACATCCCCGCATTGAGGTGAGCCGATGGCGCTGTCGCGACGTGAACTCTTTACCGGGCAGCGCGTCATGCCTGCCGGCGGTATCGCGTTGCCGTGGTGGCGGGGAGAGAGCGGCTGTGACGGCTGTGGACGCTGCGTAGAAGCCTGCGAGAGCGGCATTATCCGCATCGCCGCTGGCGAAGCGCCGCAGCTCGACTTTCTGCAGGGGGAATGCACCTTTTGCGCCGCCTGTGCCGACGTCTGCCCGCAGCCGCTGTTTCAGCCGCGCGACACTGAACCTTTTAGCCGGCGCATCCGCATCGACAGCCGCTGTATCGCTTTTCTTGGCGTTAACTGTCGCAGCTGCCAGGAGAGTTGTGAGCAGCAGGCGATCCGTTTTCGCCTGATGCCCAACGGCATCGGCCAGCCGGAAATCCTTCCGCAACACTGCACCGGCTGTGGCGCCTGTATCGCGCCGTGTCCGGTCTCAGCCACAGGACTGCATCATGACGAATAACGACAGCTGGCACGTATGTGGCCTGGTGATTCAGGCACGTCCGACCGCGATCGCGGCGGTGCGGCAGGCGCTACTGAACTTTGCCGACAGCGATATCGCGGCGGAAGATGCCGCACGCGGCACGCTGGCGCTAACACTGGGCGCGGCCGACAGCGCCACGCTGCTGAGCAACATTGAAGCCACCCGCAACATCCCGGATGTGCTGGCGGTATCGCTGGTTTATCACCAGCAAGACGAAATTGAAGAACTCTGTAAGGAAGCATCATGAACCTGAGTCGTCGTGATTTTATGAAGGCCAATGCGGCGGCGGCTGCTGCAACGGCTGCCGGTCTCACCATTCCGACCGTGACCAAAGCGGCCACCAGCCTGGCTGAGCCGATTCGCTGGGAAAAAGCGCCGTGCCGGTTTTGCGGCACCGGCTGTGGCGTGCTGGTCGGCACGCAGAATGGCCGCGTGGTCGCCTCGCAGGGCGATCCGCAGGCGGAGGTTAATCGCGGTCTGAACTGCATCAAAGGCTACTTCCTGCCGAAGATCATGTACGGCAAAGATCGTCTGACCCAGCCGCTGCTGCGCATGACCGATGGCAAATTCGATAAGAACGGCGAGTTCACCCCGGTAAGCTGGGATCAGGCGTTCGACATCATGGAAGCGAAGTTTAAGGCGGCGCTGAAAGCCAACGGCCCGGAATCGGTCGGCATGTTTGGCTCCGGCCAGTGGACCGTATGGGAAGGTTACGCCGCATCAAAGCTGATGAAAGCCGGCTTCCGCACCAACAACCTCGATCCGAACGCGCGCCACTGCATGGCGTCTGCGGTGGTGGGCTTTATGCGCACCTTCGGCATGGACGAACCGATGGGCTGCTACGATGACATCGAGCAGGCCGATGCGTTTGTGCTGTGGGGATCGAACATGGCCGAGATGCACCCGATTCTCTGGTCACGCCTGACCGCGCGTCGTCTCAGCAATGACAACGTCAAAGTGGCGGTGCTGTCGACCTATCGCCACCGCAGTTTCGAGCTGGCCGATAACGCCATCGTCTTCACGCCGCAGAGCGATCTGGCGATCCTCAACTTCATCGCTAACTACATCATTCAGAACAATAAAATCGATAAAACCTTCCTGCAGAATCACGTCACGCTGCGTAAAGGCGTGACGGATATCGGCTACGGTTTGCGCCCGACCAATCCGCTGCAGGCGGCGGCGAAAAATCCGGACAATGGCGAGTCGACGCCGATCAGCTTCGATGAATATGCGAAATTTGTCGCGGAATACACGGTGGAAAAAGCCAGCGCCATGAGCGGCGTAGAGCAGGATCAGCTGATCGCGCTGGCGGAGCTGTACGCCGATCCGAACGTCAAGGTGGTCTCTTACTGGACCATGGGCTTTAACCAGCATACGCGCGGCGTGTGGGCGAACAACCTGTGCTACAACATCCACCTGCTGACCGGCAAAATTTCCCGTCCGGGCACCGGACCGTTCTCGCTCACCGGCCAGCCATCGGCCTGTGGCACCGCGCGTGAAGTGGGCACGTTTGCGCACCGTCTGCCAGCCGACATGGTGGTGAACAATGACAAACACCGCGCTTTAGCTGAAAAACTGTGGAAGCTGCCGCAGGGCACGGTGCCAGCCAAAGTCGGTCTGCACGCCGTGGCGCAGGATCGCGCGCTGAAAGATGGCAAGCTGAATGCTTACTGGGTGATGTGTAACAACAACATGCAGGCCGGGCCGAACCTGACGCAGGAGCGCATGCCGGGCTGGCGCGATGCGCGCAACTTTGTGGTGGTATCTGACCCGTATCCGACCGTCAGCGCCCTGTCTGCCGACCTGATTCTGCCGACGGCGATGTGGGTAGAGAAAGAGGGCGCCTATGGCAACGCCGAGCGCCGTACCCAGTTCTGGCATCAGCAGGTGAAAGCGCCAGGCGAGGCGAAATCGGATCTGTGGCAGCTGGTGACCTTTGCCAAACGCTTCCGCGTTGAGGACGTGTGGCCAGAGGCGCTGATTGCTCAGCAGCCTGAGCTGAAAGGCAAAACCCTCTACGACGTGCTGTATGCCAACGGCCAGGTGAATCAGTTCCCGCTGAGCGAAGTGGCCGACGACCGCCTTAACGATGAAGCGCGTGAGTTTGGCTTCTATATCCAGAAAGGCCTGTTCGAGGAGTATGCCAGTTTTGGGCGCGGCCACGGTCACGATCTCGCACCGTTTGATACTTATCACGAGGCGCGCGGTCTGCGCTGGCCGGTAGTGGACGGCAAAGAGACGCGCTGGCGCTATCGTGAAGGTTTCGACAGCTATGTGAAAGCCGGTGAGGGCGTACGTTTTTACGGTAAGCCGGACGGCAAAGCCACCATTTTTGCCCTGCCGTACGAGCCGCCAGCGGAAGCGCCGGATGCCGAATATGACCTGTGGTTCTGCACCGGTCGCGTGCTGGAGCACTGGCACACCGGCACCATGACGCGCCGCGTGCCGGAACTGCACCGCGCGGTGCCGCAGGCGCTGCTGTATATCCATCCGCTGGACGCCAAAGATCGCGGTTTCCGTCGCGGTGAGAAGGTGCGCGTGGTATCGCGTCGTGGCGAAACCCTCGCCACCGTGGAAACGCGCGGGCGTAATCAGCCGCCGCAGGGGCTGGTATTTATGCCGTTCTTTGATGCCGGCGTGCTGGCCAACAACATCACGCTGGACGCCACCGATCCGCTGTCGAAGCAGACCGATTACAAAAAATGCGCCGTTAAGCTGGTGAAAATCTGAGGCAGGATGCAATGAAACCTTTTATCACTCTTGTAACCGTTGCCGCCCTGATGCTGGGCGGCGTGGTGTACGCTAATAACGGCGTCGATCTCAATCAGTCACCGGAAGTGACGGCAACGCAGCAGGGCACCATTCATCAGCCCAAAGAGCAGAGCCGCAAGCCGCTGAACTATGTTAATCAGCCGCCGGTGATCCCGCACAGCGTGGAGGGCTACCAGGTGACGAAGAACGTGAACCGCTGCCTGCAGTGTCACGGCACCCAGAGCTATCTGACCACCGGCGCGCCGCGCGTCAGTCCGACGCACTTTACCGACCGCGACGGCGTGGTGAGCAGCACGGTATCGCCGCGTCGCTACTTCTGCCTGCAGTGTCACGTGCCGCAGACCGATGCCAAACCGGTGGTGGAAAACACCTTTAAGCCGGCCGACGGCTTTGGGCAGTGAGGTGGCGATGAAACAGAAACTTTTACGTATCTGGCGCTGGTGGCGACGCCCCAGCCGTCTGGCGCTCGGCACGCTGCTGATTCTTGGTTTTGCTGGCGGCATCATCTTCTGGGGCGGTTTTAACACCGCGATGGAGATGACCAACCGCGAGCAGTTCTGTATTGGCTGTCACGAAATGCGCAACAACGTCTATCAGGAATATATGCAGACGGTGCACTACAACAACCGCAGCGGCGTGCGCGCCACCTGCCCGGATTGTCACGTGCCGCACGAGTGGGGGCCGAAGATGATTCGTAAGATCCAGGCGAGTAAAGAGGTTTACGCCAAGATCTTTGGCCTGATTGATACGCCGCAGAAGTTTGAAGAGACGCGTATCGAGCTGGCGCAGAACGAGTGGCGCCGGATGAAGAACAACAATTCGCAGGAGTGTCGTAACTGCCACAACTTCGATTATATGGACTTCACCGCGCAGAAAACGGTCGCCGCCAAAATGCACAGCAAAGCGGTGCAGGACGGACAGACCTGTATCGACTGTCACAAAGGCATTGCCCACCATCTGCCGGATATGAAAGACCAGCCAAACGGTTTTTAATCGCGACCCTGGCCGCGCCTGCCGGTGCGGTATCAGGGTTTTCGTGCCGACCGGTTGAGGCAGCCGCAAACCACACAACATCGTAGCGGCGCGATTTATCGCGCTAAGTTAATCACTGCACAGCTGCCCGGATGCGCGATGAATAGCGCCGCTACGATTCGTGCCATGAGGGTTGAAAAGGCATAATGCTCAACTGACAGCCTTACGCCATCGCAGGCAACCTGTTCCACAATTCAGATAGTTTTCCCT
The DNA here is from genome assembly GCF_004916815.1 of Pantoea sp. R102. NCBI lineage: Bacteria > Pseudomonadati > Pseudomonadota > Gammaproteobacteria > Enterobacterales > Erwiniaceae > Pantoea > Pantoea sp. R102. The sequence goes on along the minus strand of NZ_SDFT01000234.1, from coordinate 926 downwards.
GCGGCTTCGGCCTATTATCTCAGGCTCCCTCAGCTACGCAGTGGAGCGGCTATGTCGTTAAAGATCAACATCATCAAAGATAAGTTGCTGTCTGATAATTATTTCATTCTGCGCAACTACACCTACGAACTCACCCGCAGCAACGGCGACGTGGTACGTCACAAACGTGAAGTCTATGATCGCGGCAACGGCGCCACCATCCTGCTCTACAACCGTGAAAAAAACAGCGTGGTGCTGATTCGTCAGTTCCGCATCGCGACCTATGTTAATGACAATACCAGCGGTGAGCTGATTGAAACCTGCGCCGGGCTGCTGGATAACGACACGCCGGAAGATTGCATCCGTAAAGAAGCGGTGGAAGAGACCGGCTATCAGGTTGGTAAGGTCGAAAAGCTGTTTGAGGCCTACATGTCGCCGGGCGGCGTGACCGAATTGCTGCACTTTTTCGCCGCTGAATACAGCGACGCGCAGCGCGCTAACGACGGCGGTGGCGTGGAAGATGAAGAGATCACCGTACTCGAGCTGCCGTTTCCTCAGGCGCTGGCGATGGTGAAAGAGGGGCGCATTCGCGACGGCAAAACCATTATGTTACTGCACTATGCGCAGCTGATGGGCTGGTTGCAGGCATAACCGCGGCGGTAATTCACAGGGCCGGCACGAATGCCGACTCTGCCTATGCCGGGGCGCAATGCATTGCGCCACTATGCCATGTGCGTTATTTCCGGGGCATTTAACGGCGTCACTTCACACTCCGGATGGGCCTGCATGCGCGCCAGCGCTTCGGCGTAGGAGGGCATAGAATTGGCCGCGCCGGAACGCTCGACGCACAGCGAGGCAAACGCCGCTGCAAACAGCGCCGCCTGCGGTAACGCATCGCCGGACGCCAGGCGCGCCGCCAGCGCACCGTTGAAGGCATCGCCGGCACC
>NZ_SDFT01000233.1:0-9456 GCF_004916815.1 Pantoea sp. R102 | reverse complement strand
TGGTTTCTTCGCCATTATCCCAATCCTGATTGGCGTGCTGGTCGGCTACGCGCTGTCGTCGGCAATGGGTATCGTTGACTGGAGCGCAGTGGAAAACGCGCCGTGGTTTGCGCTGCCGACCTTCTATACGCCGCGCTTTGAATGGGCCGCGATGCTGACCATCCTGCCCGCAGCGCTGGTGGTAATTGCCGAGCACGTGGGCCATTTGGTGGTGACCGCCAACATCGTGAAGAAGGACCTGATTCGCGATCCGGGTCTGCATCGCTCGATGTTCGCCAACGGCCTGTCGACCATGATCTCCGGCTTCTTTGGTTCCACGCCGAATACCACCTATGGTGAAAACATTGGCGTCATGGCGATCACCCGCGTTTATAGCACCTGGGTGATCGGCGGTGCGGCGATCTTCGCCATTCTGCTCTCCTGCGTCGGTAAACTGGCGGCCGCGATTCAGGCGATCCCGGTACCGGTGATGGGCGGGGTGTCGCTGCTGCTGTATGGCGTGATTGGCGCTTCCGGTATTCGCGTGCTGATTGAATCCAAAGTTGACTACAACAAAGCGCAGAATCTGATCCTTACCTCGGTGATCCTGATCATTGGCGTCAGTGGCGCGAAGGTGCACGTGGGCGCCGCCGAGCTGAAGGGCATGGCGCTGGCCACCATCGTCGGCGTTGGCCTGGCGCTGATTTTCCGGGTAATCAGTCTGTTACATCCGGAAGAAGTGGTGCTGGACGCGGAAGAAAAACGCGAGCTTTAAAGGATCCTGCGGGCAGGGAAGCCCGGTTCATCTCTGCGGAGGATCGTGATAAACTTGCCCGGTTTTCTGCCCGCTCATCCGTTGAGGTACTTCTGAACACGCCGGCACAGCTTTCACTGCCACTCTATCTACCCGATGATGAAACCTTTGCCAGTTTCTGGCCGGGGGAAAATCCGTCACTGCTGGCGGCGCTGCAGGGCGCGCTGGCGCAACAGCACGGCAGCTATCTCTACTTCTGGTCGCGCGAAGGCGGCGGCCGCAGCCATTTGCTGCACGCAGCCTGCGCCGAAATGTCCGCGCGCGGCGAAGCGGTGGGTTATGTGCCGCTCGATAAGCGCACCTGGTTCGTGCCGGAAGTGCTGGAAGGCATGGAGAATCTGGCGCTGGTGTGCATTGATAATATTGAGTGCATCGCCGGCGAAGCCGAGTGGGAGATGGCGATCTTCGATCTCTACAACCGCATTCTGGAAACCGGCAAAACCCGCCTGCTGATCACCGGCGATCGCCCTCCGCGTCAGCTCAATCTGGGCCTGCCGGATCTGGCGTCACGTCTCGACTGGGGACAAATTTACCGCTTACAGCCGCTGTCCGACGAGGACAAACTGCAGGCGATGCAGCTGCGTGCCGGCCTGCGCGGCTTTGAGCTGCCGGAAGATGTTGGGCGTTTCCTGCTGAAACGCCTCGACCGCGAAATGCGCACGCTGTTTGACACGCTTGATCGTCTCGATCGCGCCTCGATCAGCGCACAGCGCAAGCTGACCATTCCCTTCGTGAAAGAGGCGCTGGGGCTTTAGAGAATCTCCAGCACCGCTTCCGGCGGACGACCAATGCGTGCGCGGTCGCCCTGAATCACAATCGGCCGCTCGATCAGTTTTGGATGCTCCACCATCGCCTGTAACAGCTGTTGTTCGCTGAGATCGTCACTGGCCAACCCCAGCGTATTATAGATTTCCTCGCCACGGCGCATCAGCTCGCGTGCGCTGTGCATGCCCAGCTGTTGCAGCAGCGTTTTCAGCGTATCGATGTCCGGCGGCGTGTCGAGATACAGCACCACCTGCGGTTCAATGCCCTGTTGCTGCAGTAGCGCGAGGGTTTCGCGACTCTTGCTGCAGCGCGGATTGTGATAAATACGGACCATGTTTTTTTATCCTGCGTAATCCATTGTTGCCAGGTGCGCATGAATGCGCACCCTACGAATAACTGCTGGTGCGCATCAATATGCACCCTACGAATAACCATTGGTGCGCACCTAAATCCTGCCGGCCATCCACCCGCGTAACCGGCTATTTACCCTTTTGCATACTGCTTAAAACGCCGCTGTAACTCGCGGAACTGGTCGATGCGCGCATCGTAACGCGCCTGCTTCAGGCTGCCGAGCGGTACCTGGGCGCTGGCGCTACTCAGAGTGGTGATGGCCTGATCGAGCTGGCCGTTCAGCGCCAGACTTTCAGCCCGTGCCGAAAGCTCCTCATCGCGCAGCCCCTGCGCGGCTGAGGCCTGCGCCAGTAAATCCCATGCGTTGAGATCGTCAGGGTGCGCAAAGGTGTAGCGGTTCAGGATGCGGCTGGCGTTGGCTGGCTGCTTCGCCTCGACGTAGGCGTTCGCCAGGTTAAGCTGCAGCACCGGACTGGTCTGGCTGCCGCGGGCGGCGTTCAGCATGCTGATGGCCTGCTGCGGCTGGTTCAGACCGATGTCGATATCGGTCATGATATCAAGGAACCACAGGTTATCCGGCTGCTTCGCCAGCAGCGGCGCGATGATCTTTTTCGCGTTGGCAAAATCTTTTGCCTGCAGGAACTGCACCGCTTTGCCGTACTGCGCCGCCTGCTGTTCCCGCGTGTTGCCTTTGGCGTACTCATTCAGCAAATCGTCAGTCAGCTGATTGCGGCCGGTGGCGTACATACCCAGCGCGCGCACCTTCGCCATATAGAAATCCTGCGACGACTGCACCACCACCGGGCGCATCTGGTTGGCGCGGTTACGCGCGTCGGCCAGGCGGCTATCGGGCAGCGGGTGCGTCAGCAGAATTTCCGGTGGTTTTGACGAGAAGCGGCTTTGATCGGCCAGCTTTTGCAGAAACGCGGGCATCGCCTGCGGATCGAAACCGGCGCGCTGCAGCACCTGAATGCCGATGCGATCTGCTTCCTGTTCGTTGCCCTGGGTGAAACTGATGATACCCTGTTGTGTACCGGCCAGCGTACCGGTCAGTGCCGCCATCCCGGCCTGCGGGCTGGCCAGCGCCAGCAGGATCGAACCCAGCGCGCCGACCCAGGTGAGCGGGGCGCTGCGCTTTTGCTCTTCCATGGCGCGCGCCAGATGACGCTGCGTCACGTGCGAAATTTCGTGCGCCATCACCGACGCCAGCTGGCTTTCGTTATCGGTATAGCGGAACAGCGACGAGTGCAGCACCACATTGCCGCCAAAGAAGGCGAAAGCGTTGAGCTCGTCATTCTGAATCAGGAAAAAGTGAAACGGCGTGCGCACTGAATGGGCGTGTGCCACCAGCCGCTGACCGAGTTCATTGATGTACTGATTAAGCAGCGGATCGTTGATCAGTGGCGCGCTGGCGCGCAGCTGGCGCACGTAGAAGTCGCCAATCTGCAGCTCCTGATTAATGGAAAGCGTGGAGCCTGCCGTGGTGCCCATGTCGGGCAAATTGTCGCTCAGATCGGCGCGGACACCGACCGCAGGCGTGAGCAGCAGCGCAGGAATAAGGGCCGCCAGCACTGATTTTTTCAACCGGTTAAACATGCCTTGATCCTGTAAAAGTCTCCTGCCATAGGACAGGAAAGTCATGCCAATGTTCTGTGGCGGCGTTTCCTTTTCTGCCGCGGCTCTATCTTAACCACAGTGAGGATACAAGCAAATGCCGCCGTCACATTGACGTGATGGCAAAGAATGGCTGACTGACGCGAAATTTGTAGCAAAAAATTGAATAGCGAAAAGGCAAAAGAAAAAGGCGCAGCGCCCTGATGAAATTAAAGTTACGTAAAGTTGCTCAAAATAATTGAATCTGGCATGGTTTTTTCCAGGTTTACTCTGAAAAACACGCCCGAAATCCCCCGGTTGGCCCGCTTTATCCATCAGTGATTTTTATCGTGCTGCTCTGGCCGTGCGTCACCAGCCCAGAAATGAATGGTCAGGTTTTGCTCACTGGTCAACTGGCGGCGCGCGATGACAGTATTAACCCGCACGATGAGGCGCTGTCTTCTGCTGTGCATCTCTCTCCCTGGTGACTGCCGGTATTTCCGGCCAGCTATTTTTCAACTCGCCCGCACCGCTCAATCAACAGCCTTATTCAATCAGCTGGCGCGATGATTTCTGCTGGCAGCCAAACGCCGGACAGCCCGCCAGTACAGGCGTTTTGCGCGCCGCGCGCTGTGGTATAGATAAAGCACTTTTTCAAACGGACTGTGAATTAACGCGCAGTGCATGCCGGAGAGTTTCTATGCGTTCTGTTGTTTCCTATGCCCTGATTGCCATCGTGGGTGGGATGGTCGGTGCCGCCGTAATCAAAAGCGATGACCTGTATCAGCGTATCGCGGGCCATTTTTCCGCTGAACCTGCCGATCCGGACGGGTTCTGGAGCACGCCGGCGGTCGCGGGCTACGGCAAAATTCATTATGAAGCCGACGCCGCGTTTAAACCGGTGGTGGGGCTGAGCAACAAAGTGGTGTTCCAGCTGACCCGCAATGAAGGCGATATCAAACGGCCTAACCTCGGGCTGGAGCGTGTGGCGCGCGTGGTCAATCTGTACATCGCCGCTGGCGTACCGGCCGAACAGCTGCAGTTTGTGGTGTCGATGACCGGCGATGCCACGCCCGCCACGCTGGATAATACGCATTTTAAGCAGTTTTATGGCGTCGATAATCCCAACCTCGCACTGATTGGCGCGCTGAACAAGCTGGGCGTCAAAGTCTCGGTGTGCGATCAGTCGGTGGCGTTCCATCACTATCCGCGCGACTGGATCGACCGGTCGGTGATTCATGCATTGTCCAGCCCGACCACGGTGTCGACGCTGGAAAATCAGGGCTATGCCTTTTTACAGATGTAATCGCGTCTTTGGTTAAGGAGAAGTGTCATGCGTCCAGCATCCTATATTGTTATCGCCGCGCTGGCGGGCTTTGTCGGCGGAAATGTGCTGCAGCTGCCGGAACTGGTGGATAAAGTCAGCGGGAAATTCGCTGACCAGAAAACCGAACCGGCGGATTTCTGGAGCACGCCGGCGATTGCCGGTTACGGTAAAATTCACTTTGTTAACACGCCGGATTACAACCCGGCCAACACGCCCGGGCTGAGCAATAAGATTGTGTTTCAGATCAACCGCAGTGAAGGGGATATCCATCAGCCAAACCTCGGCCTTGAGCGCGTGGCACGCGTCACTAACCTCTATTACGCGGCTGGCGTGCCGCTGAATCAGCTCAACTTTGTGGTGTCGATTAACAGCGATGCGGTGCCGGCCGCGCTCAATAACGATCAGTTCCGTAAAGCGTACGGCAGCGATAACCCTAACCTGAAGCTGATTGATGAGCTGAAGAAAGCCGGGGTGAAAGTGACCATTTGCGACCAGTCGGTGGCCTTCCATCAGCTGGAGCGCGACTGGATTGATACCCGCGTCACGCATACGCTCTCCAGCGGCACCACCGTCGCGTCGCTGCAAAACGAAGGGTACGCCTTCCTGATGCTGTAATCCTGCCGACAGCAGTGCAGGCTGCTGTCATCTTTTCGTCATCCCTTCGCGATGTCACTGTCACAGTTCGCCGTTAGTTTAGGCGCCAATGAGATCGATCTCATCGGCACTTTACGAGGCGAACATGTCCGACTTACTCACGGTGGCAAAGCTGGCAGGCGTTTCACGCGCCACGGCCGCGCGCGCCTTTTCCGATCCCCATCTGCTGCGGCGCGACACGCTGGAGAGAGTGCTGGCGGCGTCGGAGCAGCTCGGCTTTCGTCCTAACCACATCGCGCGCCAGCTGCGCACGCAGCACTCCACCACCTTTGGCGTGCTGCTGCCCTCGCTGCTTAACCCGATCTTCTCCTGCCAGCTGCAGGCGATGGAGCGCCAGGCGCGCGACGCCGGCTATGGCCTGCTGGTGGCCACCAGCGATTACCAGCCCGAGCGCGAAGCCGCCATCGTTGAACATATGCTGCGCCAGCGCGTGGCGGGCCTGGTCCTGACGGTGGCCGACGCGGATAACAGCGCGGTGCTCAGCACGCTGCAGGCGGCTGGCCTGCCGTTTGTGCTGGCGCATAACGTGCCGCAGCACAGCCACTGGCCGGCGGTGTGCGTGGATAACCGCCAGGCGATGCGCGAAGCCACCGCACAGCTGCTGGCGCTTGGTCATCGCCGCATTGCCATGGTCGCCGGACCGATGCTGCAGTCAGACCGTGCGCGCCTGCGCTATCAGGGCTATTGCGACGCCATGCAGCACGCGGGCCTGACGGCGCTGCCGGTGATTGAGATGGCCAGCCACACCCAATCCGACTTTACGCTGCTGGCCCCGATGCTCAGCGGTGCCACCCCGCTCAGCGCCGTGATCTGCACCAACGACCTGCTGGCCATTAGCCTGATTGGCGCGGCGGCGCGCGCGGGCGTGCCTGTACCACAGCAGCTGGCGGTGATGGGCTTTGACGGGATTGCGATGGGGGCACAAATGGCCCCGTCGCTGGCCAGCGTAGCGCAGCCCGCCGAACGGCTCGGCGCCTGCGCCATCGATATGTTGTTGCATAACGTCAGCCGCGGCACCCGCGTGCTGCCACATCAGTTGCGGAGCGGTGAGAGTGTTGCTGCCCCCGCGTTTATTGCCACCACCAGGGAACCTCATGATGCTGCATAAAAAAGTAAAAATTTACGCCGGCGCCATCGCGCTCAGCGCCAGCGCGTTGTTTACCAGCCTGACGCAGGCGGCGGAAACCGCCATCTGTTACAACTGTCCGCCTGAGTGGGCCGACTGGGGCACTCAGCTCAAAGCGATTGCCAGAGACACCGGCATTCAGGTGCCGCAGGACAACAAAAACTCCGGCCAGGCGCTGGCGCAGCTGGTGGCGGAGCAGGGCAATCCGGTGGCCGACGTGGTCTATTACGGCGTCAGCTTCGGCATTCAGGCCGACAGCGCCGGCGTGGTCGCCAGTTACAAACCGGCGCACTGGAATGACATTCCTGCCGGCATGAAAGACAGCAACGGCAAATGGGTGGCGCTGCACTCGGGCACCATGGGCTTTATGGTCAACGTCGATGCGCTGGGCGGCGCGCCGGTGCCGCAATCCTGGGACGACCTGCTGAAGCCGGAATACAAAGGCATGATTGGTTATCTCGATCCGGCCAGCGCCTTTGTCGGTTACGTGGCGGCGGTGGCAGTCAACCAGGCGAAGGGCGGCAACATGCAGGACTTCACGCCGGCGCTGAACTGGTTCAAAAAGCTGCAGACGAATCAGCCTATCGTGCCTAAGCAGACCGCGTATGCGCGCCTGATTTCCGGCGAGATCCCGATTCTGCTCGACTATGACTTCAATGCTTACCGCGCCCGCTACAAAGATCACGCTAACGTCGCCTTTGTTATTCCCAAAGAGGGCACGGTAACGGTGCCGTACGTCATTAGCCTGGTGAAGAATGCACCGCACGCGGCGAACGGCAAAAAAGTGATCGACTATGTACTGTCAGACAAAGGGCAGGCCATCTGGGCCAGCGCGTTCCTGCGCCCGGTGCGCACCGGCGCCATGAGCGCAGAAGCGAAGAAATATTTCCTGCCGGACAGCGACTATGCGCGTGCGCAAACCGTTGACTATCAGCAGATGGCGGCAGCGCAGAAAGCCTTCTCGGCGCGCTATCTGAGTGAGATTCGCTGATGGCGATGACCGAGACCCTGGCGGCTTCGTGCCGCCGGACACCGCGCCTGGCCGGCAGCCGCTGGCTATGGCTGACGCTGCCGGCGCTGCTGTTCTTCTGCGCATTCTGGCTGCTGCCGTTTGTCCGTCTGCTGCAGATGGCAATGCAGGACGACCGCAGCACCCGGCACAGCGGCTACTGGACGGTACTGACCCAGCCGCACTACCTGCTCAGCCTGCTGAACACCGTGCTGCTGTCGCTCGCCGTCACGCTGGTGACGCTGGCCATCGCCGCGACAGTCGGCTGCTTTCTGGCACGCCAGCGCTTCAGCGGACGCAGCACGCTGCTGGCGCTGCTGACGTTTCCGCTGGCCTTTCCGGGCGTGGTGGTGGGATTTCTGGTGGTGATGCTGGCGGGCCGTCAGGGACTGCTGGCGCAAATCAGCCTGGCGCTGTTCCACGAGCGCTGGATGCTGGCCTATTCGTTTACCGGCCTGTTTATTGGCTATCTCTATTTTTCACTGCCGCGCGCCATCATCACGCTGGTGGCGGCGAGTGAAAAACTCGACCGTTCTCTCGAAGAGGCGGCGCGTTCGCTGGGCGCCAGTCAGTGGCGCATCACCTGGGATGTGATTGTGCCGGGACTGCAGCCGGCGCTGCTCTCCACCGGCGCGCTCTGTTTTGCTACCAGCATGGGTGCGTTCGGTACCGCGTTTACCCTGGGCACCGATCTGGCGGTGCTGCCGCTGACCATTTACGGCGAATTCACCAACTACGCCAATTTCGCCACCGCCGCCGCGCTGTCGGTGGTGATGGGCGGCGTCGCCTGGCTGGCACTGATGCTGGCGCGCCGACTGGCCCATCAGGAGGTGACATGAGACGTCGCGGACTGTTCAGCCTGCAACTGCTGGTCACCGTGCTCACCGCCCTGTTCATGATCGTGCCGGTGGTGCTGTCGATGCTGGCCGGCGTGACCAACAACTATTTTACCGGCCTGCGCAGCGGCCTGACGCTGAAGTGGGTGACCCAGGTGTGGCAGCTTTACGCCGACACCTTCTGGCTGTCGCTGCTGATTGCGCTGGCCTGCCTGCTGATCACGCTGCTGATCGGCGTGCCGGCAGCGTGGGGATTGCTAAAAGCGCCGCGGCGCTGGGCGGCGCGCATCGAAGAGTGCCTGATGCTGCCGGTCGCGCTGCCGGGCCTCGCCACCGCGCTGGGCATCATCCTGCTGTACGGCCAGTTCTCCGGCCTGCGCGATAGCTGGCTGTTCATTCTGATCGGTCACGTGCTGTTTACCTTGCCGTTTATGCTGCGCCCGGTGCTGGCGGTAATGCAGGCGGTGGAGATGCCGCGGCTGGAAGAGGCAGCGGCCAGTCTCGGTGCCAGCCTGTGGCAGCGCTTTTTTACCGTGGTGGTGCCCAACTGTCGCAACGGCATTCTCGCCGGGGCGTTTATGGTGATCACCCTGTCGGTGGGTGAGTTCAACATCACCTGGATGCTGCATACGCCGCTGACAAAAACGCTGCCGGTGGGGCTGGCAGACAGCTATGCCTCAATGCGACTGGAAGTGGGATCGGCCTACACGCTGATCTTTATTCTGCTGATTCTGCCGCTGCTGCTGATGCTCAACGCGGTCAATCACTGGCTCAACCGTACGCTCACGCGTGCTAATAAGGAGGCGGCATGAACCCTGCGGCCGTAACCGTTACGCTGCTCCACTGTGCGCGGCACTTTAATCACCAGCTGGCGCTGCACCGTCAGATCGAGCGGCTGCAGCGCCAGCTGGTGATTAAAGTGCCGCGCACAGTGGAGCAGCGTAACGGTTACGGCCGCAGGGTTCATGCCGCCTCCTTATTAGCACGCGTGAGCGTACGGTT
>NZ_SDFT01000232.1:0-12715 GCF_004916815.1 Pantoea sp. R102 | reverse complement strand
GCGCCGGTGCTGGCGCGTCTGCTGCGTGAAAAAATCGAAGCGCTGCTGCCCGCCAATCTCGGGCAGATGGCCGAAGTGGCCGGTCAGTGGCGCGACAAAGTCAAACAGCGTTACCACAAAATGTCTGACCGTCGTCGCTTCTGGGAGCGGGCTTTTAATGGCCTGTTTGCCAGCCAGATGGCGGCGGGTAACGTCAACGAGGCGCGCCGCACGCTCGATCGCGAACTGGAAAACACTTCCGATAATCAGGGTGAAATCACGCTGGTCGGTGCCGGCCCGGGCGACAGCGGTCTGCTGACGCTGCGCGGGCTGCAGGTGATGCAGCTGGCCGATGTGGTGCTGTATGACCATCTGGTCAGCGACGAGGTGCTGGAGCTGGTAAGACGCGATGCCGATCGTATCTGCGTCGGCAAACGCGCCGGCGCCCATTCGGTGCCGCAGGAAGAGACCAATCAGCTGCTGGTGACGCTGGCGCAGCAGGGCAAGCGCGTGGTGCGCCTGAAAGGCGGCGATCCGTTTATTTTTGGCCGCGGCGGCGAAGAGCTGCAGGCGGCGCAGGCGGCGGGCATTCCGTTCCAGGTGGTGCCGGGCATCACCGCGGCCGCGGGTGCTACCGCGTATGCCGGTATTCCGTTAACCCATCGCGATTATGCCCAGAGCGTGCTGTTTATTACCGGTCACTGCCGCGCCGACGGCGACGGTATCGACTGGCCGTCGCTGGCGCGCGCGCGTCAGACGCTGGCAATTTACATGGGCACGGTGAAAGCGGCGGAAATTGCCGCCGGGCTGATCGAACACGGTCGCGCGCCGTCAACGCCAGTGGCGGTGATTGGTCGCGGCACGCGCCAGGATCAACAGGTGCTGACCGGCACCTTAGCACAACTCGAGGCGCTGGCAGCTGCCGCGCCAACGCCAGCGCTATTAGTGATTGGCGAAGTGGTGAATCTGCACGGGCAACTTGCCTGGTTCCAACATTCGGCACAGCAGGGGGCTCGCGAGTCCGCCGTTGTCAATTTGGCTTGAGGAAAAATTATGGACCAAAATCGTCTCACTCATCTGCGCCAGCTGGAGGCAGAGAGTATCCATATCATCCGCGAGGTGGCGGCCGAGTTCAGCAATCCGGTGATGATGTACTCCATCGGTAAAGACTCCTCGGTGATGCTGCATCTGGCGCGCAAAGCCTTCTATCCGGGCACGCTGCCGTTTCCGCTGCTGCACGTTGATACCGGCTGGAAATTCCGTGAAATGTACGAGTTCCGCGATCGCACCGTGAAAGCGATGGGCGCAGAGCTGCTGGTGCACCGTAACCCGGAAGGCGTGGCGATGGGTATTAACCCGTTCGTGCACGGCAGCGCCAAACACACCGACATCATGAAAACCGAGGGTCTGAAGCAGGCGCTGAACAAATACGGTTTTGATGCGGCATTCGGTGGCGCACGCCGTGACGAAGAGAAGTCGCGCGCCAAAGAGCGTATCTATTCGTTCCGCGATCGTTTCCACCGCTGGGATCCGAAGAACCAGCGTCCGGAGCTGTGGCACAACTACAATGGCCAGATCAACAAAGGCGAAAGCATTCGCGTGTTCCCGCTCTCCAACTGGACCGAGCTGGATATCTGGCAGTACATCTTCCTGGAAAACATCGAAATCGTGCCGCTGTACCTGGCTGCACCGCGCCCGGTACTGGAGCGCGACGGCATGCTGATGATGATTGATGACGATCGTATCAACCTGCAGCCGGGAGAAGTGATTAAGCAGCGTATGGTGCGTTTCCGTACCCTCGGCTGCTGGCCGCTGACCGGCGCGGTGGAATCCGAGGCGCAGACGCTGCCGGAAATCATTGAAGAGATGCTGGTCTCCACCACCAGTGAACGTCAGGGGCGCGTGATTGACCGCGACCAGGCCGGTTCGATGGAACTGAAAAAACGTCAGGGTTATTTCTAAGTAGACGCCGATGAATACCGTTATTGCCCAACAGATTGCCGAGCAGGGCGGCGTTGAAGCCTGGCTGACCGCGCAACAACACAAAAGCCTGCTGCGTTTCCTCACCTGCGGCAGCGTCGACGACGGCAAAAGTACGCTGATTGGCCGTCTGCTGCACGATACGCGCCAGATTTATGAAGATCAGCTGTCGTCGCTGCACAATGACAGCAAACGCCACGGCACCCAGGGCGAGAAACTCGATCTGGCGCTGCTGGTCGATGGCCTGCAGGCCGAGCGCGAGCAGGGCATCACTATCGATGTGGCCTATCGCTATTTCTCCACCGAGAAGCGCAAGTTCATCATCGCCGACACGCCGGGGCACGAGCAGTACACCCGCAACATGGCGACCGGTGCCTCAACCTGCGATCTGGCGATCCTGCTGATCGATGCGCGCAAAGGCGTGCTGGATCAGACCCGTCGCCACAGCTTCATCGCCACGCTGCTGGGCATCAAACATCTGGTGGTGGCGATCAACAAGATGGATCTGGTGGCGTACAGCCAGGAGACCTTCGAGCAGATCAAACAGGATTACCTCGATTTTGCCGCGCAGCTGCCGGACGATCTTGATATCCGCTTTGTGCCGATGTCGGCGCTGGAAGGCGATAACGTCGCCACCCCGAGCGTAACCATGCCGTGGTACAGCGGCCCGACGCTGCTCGACGTGCTGGAGACGGTAGAGCTGAAGCGCGTGGTCGACACGCAGCCGATGCGCTTCCCGGTGCAGTATGTTAACCGGCCGAACCTCGACTTCCGTGGCTATGCCGGTACGCTGGCGTCAGGTACGGTCAGCGTCGGCCAGCGGGTGAAAGTGCTGCCGTCCGGTGTGGAATCCAGCGTTGCGCGTATCGTCACCTTTGACGGCGACCTGCAGCAGGCGGCCGCCGGTGAGGCGATTACCCTGGTGCTGAACGATGAGATCGACATCAGCCGTGGCGATCTGCTGGTGGATGCCGCAGCCGATTTGCAGGCGGTGCAGTCTGCGACCGTCGACGTGGTGTGGATGGCGGAACAGCCGCTGCAGCCGGGGCAAAGCTATGAAGTGAAAATTGCCGGTAAGAAAGCGCGTGGCCGCGTCGAAAAGATTCTCCATCAGGTGGAGATCAATACGCTGGAAAAACGCGCGGTCGACAGCCTGCCGCTCAACGGCATCGGTCTGGTAGAAGTGACGTTTGATGAACCGATGGTGCTGGATGCTTACCAGCAGAACCCGGTGACCGGCGGCATGATCTTTATCGATCGCCTGAGCAACGTGACCGTCGGTGCCGGCATGATCCATCAGCCGCTGAGCGCCGCGCGCAGTCAGGCTGGCCAGTACAGTGATTTCGAGCTGGAGCTGAACGCGCTGGTGCGCCGTCACTTCCCGCACTGGAACGCACGCGACCTGCTGGGCGGTCAGTAATGGCGCAGCACGACGAAAACGTGGTGTGGCATGACCATCCGGTCACGCGCGCTGAACGCGAACAGCAGCACGGCCATCGTGGCGTGGTGCTGTGGTTTACCGGGCTCTCTGGCTCGGGTAAATCTACCGTGGCCGGTGTACTGGAGCAGTCACTGCACCGGCTGGGCGTCAGCACCTATCTGCTGGACGGCGACAATGTGCGTCACGGCCTGTGCCGCGATCTCGGTTTCAGCGATGAAGACCGCAAAGAGAATATCCGGCGCGTGGGCGAAGTGGCGAAACTGATGGTGGATGCCGGACTGGTGGTGCTGACGGCGTTCATCTCGCCGCACCGTGCCGAGCGACAGATGGTGCGCGATCTGCTCGGTGACGGGCAGTTTATCGAGGTGTTCGTCGATACGCCGCTGGCGGTGTGCGAAGCGCGCGATCCGAAAGGCTTGTATAAAAAAGCCCGTGCCGGCGAGCTACGTAACTTCACCGGTATCGACAGCGTTTACGAGGCGCCGGACGCGCCGGAAATCCAGCTGGATGGTGAACAATTGGTTACAAAACTGACCGGCCAATTGTTAGACCTGCTGCGCCACCACGATATCATCAGATCCTGAACCGACAGCGGCAAATCTCACGGTTTGCCGCGCTTTAGCGTCAACAGGATCTCTATGCAGAACGTTACCCCCATGCTGGCACGCAAAGATGAACGCACCCCGGATGAGCCACGCTCATCGTTGCCGGGCGGCGTGATCGGCTTTCTCTCGTACTGGTGTGCGCTGGGCATCCCGTTTCTGCTGTACGGCTCTAACACGCTGTTTTTCTTCCTCTACACCTGGCCTTTTTTCCTTGCGCTGCTGCCGGTTTCGGTGCTGATTGGCATCGTGCTCAGCCTGATGCTGCGTGGCCGGCTGTGGTGGAGCGGCCTGATCACCGCCCTGGTGGTTGTGTGCCTGTTCTGGCTGCTGTTCTCCTTTCTCTCCGGCTGGTAATCCGGCGCTGATGTGCAAACGCATCGGCAGGTTACAAAACTTTACCTGCCGTCCGGCGCTTTCCCCGTCATTATTTGTCCAGACAAATCTGCTTGCGCGCCATTTTCGCTGCCGCAGTGGAGTCCGGCGTCAAGTTATGGGATGATTGAGCCGTTTTTCAGGGGGCGGGGATGGGAAAACTGACGTTACTGCTGCTCGTGCTGCTGGGATGGTTGCAATACTCCCTGTGGCTGGGCAAGAACGGTATCCATGATTACACGCGCGTCAGCGAAGACGTGGCGTCACAACAGGCGAATAACGCCAAACTCAAAGCGCGTAACGATCAGCTGTTTGCCGAAATTGACGATCTCAATGGCGGTTCAGAGGCGATTGAGGAACGTGCACGCAGCGAGCTGGGCATGATCAGGCCTGGCGAGACTTTCTATCGTCTGGTGCCAGACCAAAACAAACGTAATGCGCAACAAGCGGCGCAGAACCAACAACGATAAACCATGAATCAGCTCTCTTCCTCTGCGGATGTGATTGCCGTGGTGCCGGCTGCCGGTATCGGCAGCCGCATGCAGGCCGCCTGTCCGAAGCAGTATCTCACCATCGGTCCGTTAACCCTGCTCGAGCACAGCGTGGCGCGCCTGCTGGCGCATCCGGCGGTAAAGCAGGTGGTGGTGCCAGTCAGCCCGGATGACGGCTGGTTCGATAGCCTGCCGCTGGCGCAGGATGCCCGCGTGCTGCGCGTCACCGGCGGCGAAACCCGCGCCGAATCGGTGCTGGCCGGATTACAGACCATCCGCCACAGTGCCTGGGTGCTGGTGCACGACGCGGCGCGTCCGTGTCTGCATCCCGATGATTTAGCGCGTCTGCTGGCGGTGCGTGAGCACAGCAAAGTCGGCGCGATTCTGGCGGCACCGGTGCGCGACACTATGAAGCGCGCGGAGCCGGGTAAAGGTGCCATTGCGCATACCGTCGAACGCGATGACTTATGGCATGCGCTGACGCCGCAGTTTTTCCCGCATGCGCTGCTGACCGCCTGCCTGACGCGCGCGCTCAATGAAGGCGCGACCATCACCGATGAAGCCTCGGCGCTGGAGTATTGCGGTTATCATCCTGAGCTGGTCAGCGGACGCAGCGACAATATTAAGGTAACGCGGCCGGAAGATCTGGCGCTGGCGGCCTTCTATCTCACTCAGATTCAGTTAAAGGAGCACGCATGATGCGTATCGGTCACGGTTTTGACGTGCACGCGTTTGGCGGCGAAGGCCCGCTGGTGATTGGCGGGGTGCGTATTCCCTTCGAACAGGGCTTTATTGCGCATTCCGACGGCGATGTGGCGCTGCATGCGCTGACCGACGCGCTGCTGGGCGCGGTGGCGATGGGCGACATCGGCAAACTGTTCCCGGACACCGATCCGGCATTCAAAGGCGCCGACAGCCGCGGTTTGCTGCGCGAAGCCTGGCGTCGCATCCAGCAGAAGGGCTACCGCATCGGCAACGTCGATGTCACCATCATCGCTCAGGCGCCGAAAATGCTGCCGCACGTGCCGCAGATGCGCGTCAACATCGCCGAAGATCTCGGTTGCCACATGGATGATGTCAACGTCAAAGCCACCACCACCGAGAAGCTGGGCTTCACCGGTCGCGGTGAAGGCATTGCCTGCGAAGCCGTGGCGCTGCTGGTGAAGGCCGATCGGGCATGAGTGAGCTGCTCTACCTGCACGGCGTGCCCGCTGCCACCGGGGTAATCAAAGCCAGTCCCGAAGATTTCGTGGTAATTGAAGATCTCGGCTATCCCTATGATGGCGAAGGCGAGCAGCTGCTGGTGCGCATCCGTAAAATTGGCTGCAACACGCGTTTTGTCGCTGAGGCGATCGCCAAATTCCTCGGCGTGCATCAGCGCGATCTCAGCTATGCCGGCATGAAAGATCGCCACGCGGTCACCGAGCAAACGCTGTGCTTCCGCGTGCCGGGCACGGCGATGCCCAACCTTGCCGGCTTCCAGCTGGAAGGCGTAGAGATCCTGCAGGTGATTCGCCACAAGCGTAAACTGCGCACCGGCGCGCTGGCGGGCAATGCGTTTCGTCTGGTGGTACGTCAGGTGTCCGATCGCGCGCAGGTGGAATCGCGGCTGCAGCGAATTCAGCAGCAGGGCGTGCCCAACTACTTTGGCGAACAGCGCTTTGGCCGCGGCGGCAATAACCTGACGCAGGCGCGCCTGTGGGCAGAGGAGAAATTCCGTCCAGGCGACCGCAGTATGAAAGGCATTCTGCTGTCGGCGGCGCGCAGCCAGCTGTTCAATCAGCTGACCAGCGCGCGTCTGCAGCGTGACGGTGCGCTGGATCGCGTGCAGCCCGGCGATGCGCTGCAGCTCAGCGGGCGCGGCAGCTGGTTTGTCGCCCAGGCGGACGAGTTACCTGCGCTGCAGCAGCGTGTGGATAACCACGAGCTGCGCATCACCGCACCGCTGGCCGGACGCGGCGAACCGGGCACTCAGGGCGAAACGCTGGCGTTTGAACAGCAGCAGCTGGCGGGCGCGGCCGATCTGCTCAGCCTGCTGGAGCGTGAACGCGTCGATGCAGCGCGGCGCGCCATGCTGGTGGTGCCGAAAGATCTGCAGTGGAACTGGTGGGATGACGTCACGCTCGAGCTGCAGTTCTGGCTGCCGGCCGGCAGTTTTGCCACCAGCGTAGTGCGTGAGCTGCTGAGCAACGGCGCGGCGGCCCCGCTCGGCGACGAATAAGCGAACCCGGCGACGATGAGCAAAAATCTCACCATCAAGGATATTGCCGTACTCGCCGGTGTGTCGATCACTACCGTCTCGCGCGTGCTCAACAAGCATGCGTGGGTGTCGGAAAAAACCCGCACGCGGGTGGAACAGGTGATCGCCGAGCATCAGTTCAGCCCCAACCTGATGGCGCGCGGCATGATATCGCGCCAGAGCTATACGCTCGCGGTGATCGTCTCTGACATCACTAACCCTTACTTCGTCACGCTGGTGGCGCAGATTCAGCAGGCCTGTCTGGCCATCGGTTACAAAATCACCCTGTACGATACCCAGTCGGCCAACCGCAGCCCTCAGCATGACGATGATGAAAGCGCGATTTTTCAGTCGATTATCGATAGCCAGATCGATGGGGTGATCGTGCTCGGCGGCCACAGCGACTATGCGCCGATTCCGGCCAACTACCTGACGCTGCTGGAATCGCTGATGGACAAAATGGCGGTGGTGGTGGTGGGGCAGCCGCATCCTGCTGGCCGCTGGCCGTGCGTGATGCGCGACCAGCAGCACTGCGTCGGGCTGGCGGTGAATCATTTGCTGGCGCGCGGCCTGCGTGATATCGCGTTTATTGGCGGTTCGCGCAAAGTGTGGGTGACGCGCGAGCGCGTCAGTCATTTCCACGCCACGCTGCAGCAGGCCGGCATTACGCCGCGCGACAGCTGGATCTGCCTGAATAACTTCTATCCTGAACACGGCTATCAGGCGATTGATACGCTGTGGCAGCAGGCAGAGCAACCGCAGGCGCTGGTGGCAATCAACGATCGCGTGGCGATGGGCGCGATCCGCGCGTTACGCGATCGCGGCATTGACGTGCCTGAGCAGGTCGCGGTCATCAGCTGCGAGCGCTTCCCCGGCAGCGAGTATTTTATCCCGCGCCTGACCAGCGTCGATCACCAGAATCCGCAGCTGGGGCAAAACATTATCACCATGATGATGGCGCAGCTGGACGGCAGCTTAAGCCCGCACGCGCGCTGCAGCGCACCGCTAAAGCCGGTATTGATCCCCGGCGAATCCGCCTGATCTTCTCCCCTTAAACGTTCCGCCTGCTTTCGTTGCGCTTTGTTAGCGCGATCGCAATTTCACGATCCTCACGTTGACTTAATATGCGCCATTAAATAAGTTTGCTCACAACCTGAAAACGTTTTCAGGTTGGCGGGAAAACAGTTTAAGGAGCGGTAATGAAACCCACCATGATGACCTACATCCACCAGCAACCCGAGGTGCTGAGCCATCTGCTGGCGTGCTATCCGCAGGGATTACCGGTGCTGGGCAAGGCGAAAACAGTGCTGATTCTGGCCACCGGCTCCAGCATCAACGCCGCGCTCAGCGCCAAATATTACGTTGAGCAACTGACCGGCGTACGCATCAGCGTGCAGGAGCCGTTTCACTTTCAGCACTACGAGCAGTGGGATCCGGCGACCGATCTGGTGATCGCGATTTCACAGAGCGGCGAGAGCACTTCGACGCTGGCAGCGATCGACGCGCTGAAAAAACAGCACGGCGTGGCAACCTGGGGCATCACCAGCAAAATCACCAGTCCGCTGGCGCAGGCGGTGGATCACGCCGTAGACATCATGAACGGCGAAGAGCGCGTCGGTTATGTCACTAAAGGCTATGTCGCCACGATCCTGACGCTGATGCTGATTGGCGTGCACAGCGCGCGCCACAGCGGTCGCCTCAGCGCAGAGCAGGAGCAGCAGGCGCTGGCGCAACTGCAGCACGGCGTCGACGCGATTCCGGACATCATCGCCCGCACCGAGCGTTTCTGGCAGCGCTGGCAGGACGATCTCACTGCGGCGCCACGCTTTATCTCGATTGGCTTTGGTCCGGCGATTGGCGTGATCAAAGAGATGGAGACCAAATTCAGCGAAACGGTGCGCGTGCCGTCGCAGGGCATTGAACTGGAAGCTTTTATGCACGGCCCCTATTTCGAAATCAATCCGCAGCACCGGCTGTTCTTTATCGACGTCGAGGCGCCGGTGCGCGAACGCCTGCAGCTGCTGCGCCAGTATGAGCAGCGCGTGACGCCGCACGTCTGGAGCCTGTGTCTCGGGGAAAGTGATGATGCGCGCACGCTGGCACTCGGCGTGGAGGTCAGCGAATGGATAGCGCCGCTGCTGATGGTGATTCCGTTCCAGATCCTCGCGCATCACATCGCTGAAGCCAAAGGCAACAATCTGCCGCAGCGCATATTCACTGATTTTGGCGTGGCGATGAAGAGCAAAACCAAACCGGGTGATTACGACTAACGCCGGGCGCGAGCCATAAGGATAACAACAATGAAACTCGATTACGTGAAGCTGGCGCAGGCCATCAGGGAACAGGTCGGCGGCGACGATAATATCAGCCACATTTCACACTGTGCCACGCGGCTGCGGCTGACGATAAACGATCTGGCCAGTGTCGATATGCCGGCCATCAGTAGCCTGCCGGGCGTCATCCGCGTGGTGAACGCGTCCGGACAGCTGCAGATTGTGGTCGGGCCGCAGGTCGAACAGCTGTATCAGGCGATGCAGCAGGGCGCAGCGCCGGTGGCCGAGCCGGTGAAGCCCGGCAAAGACGAGCGCGGCGTCGCGGGCAAAATGCTGGCCACGCTGGGCGCTATCTTCACGCCCTACATTGGCGTACTGGCCGGCATCGGGGTGATCAAAGGCATCATGGTGCTGCTGCAGACGCAGGGCTGGGTGGCGGACGATGACCTGCTGTTCGCCATGTTCAACGCGCTGGCCAGCGGCGTGTTTGTCTTTCTGCCGCTGTTTATTGCGGTTACCGCGGCAGACCGTTTCGGCGCCAGCCGTTTCACCGCGCTGGCGCTGACGGCGGCGATGGTGTTTCCGCTGACCCAGCCGGATCTGCCGGCGCACTTCGCGCTGTTCGGCCTGAGCATCAGCCTGAAGATTTACGGCGGCGCGGTGATTCCGGCGATTCTGGCGGTGCTGCTGCTGAGCAAGGTTGAGCGCCGGCTGAAACAGTGGATCCCCGAGGTGGCAGCGCTGGTGTTTGTGCCGTGCCTGTCGCTGCTGATTTGCGGCTTTGTGGTGTTCACGGTGATTGGCCCGCTGGCGGATTATGTTGGCGTCGGCATCGCCAGCGGCTACAGCTGGCTCTATCAGCTTAGCCCGATGATCTCCGGCGCGCTGCTGGCGGGCATTGGTCAGCTATTTGTGGTGTTTGGCGTGCACTGGGGCATCATCCCGCTGGCGCTGATCAATATTCAGGTGCAGGGCTACGACACCATCATGGCGATGTTTATGTCGGCGGTGATGGGGCAGTTTGGCGCGGTCACCGGCGCGATCTTCATCGCCCGCAGCCTGCGCGACCGGCAGATTGCAATCTCGGCGTCGCTGTCAGCGTTCTTTGGCATTACCGAACCGGCGCTGTACGGCGTCAATCTCAAGTACCGCATGCTGTTTATCTTCGGCTGCATCGGCGCGGCGCTCGGCGGTGGCATCACCGGGCTGCTGCAGGTGAAAACCTACAGTTTCCTGCCGGTGCTGAACGTGTTTGAACTCGGCCTGTTCGAAGGCCCGGAGTCGAAGATGATCTATGAAGTGGCGGCAATTGCCGTGGCTTTCCTCACCCCATTCATTCTGACGCTGATTTACGGCCGCTGGACGCTGCGCAGCGTGAATAAAACCGGCGCCTGATGCGCTGATTCGTTAACACCAAAACAGGGAAATCGCATGCGGCTGCTTCGCAGGGCCGCGTGCACCTTAAGGAAAGGTCATGAACACACTCACCAGGAGAAACAAGGCAGCGCTGCTGCCGCTGGCCACCCTGATGCTGGGCGCGGCACCGCCGGCGCTGGCGGAAGGATTTGTTGAAGACAGCACGCTGGAGGGCACCATCTATTACTGGCAGCGCCACCGTGAGCGTAAAGATCTCGATCCGCACAGCGCGCACTATCAGCACTATCAGACCAACCTGCATCACAGCACGCTGACCGGCGCGCTCGATTATCAGTCCGGCTATCTGGCCGATACCGTGGGCATTGATGTGGCGGCCTTCGCCACCTGGGATCTGTTTGAAGGCAGCCCGGCGCATCCCAACGAGATCAGCTTCAGTCACGGGCCTTCGATGTGGGAAGACCGTGGCGTTGGCGAACGTAACGGGCTGGATCTCTACCGTGCAGCGCTGAAACTCAAAGCCGGCGACTACTGGCTGCGGGCCGGTTATATCCAGCCGAGCGGTCAGACGCTGCTTGGCACCCAGTGGGGATTTCTGCCCGGCACCTACCAGGGCGTGGAAGTCGGGGCGGTCTATGACTATGGCGCTGCCGGCGCGCTGTCGCTGTCGTGGATGGGCGCCAACAAGTACAAAGCACCGTGGTATCGCAAAATGTACGAGTTTCGCGAAATCGACCGGCAAACGCGCATTCCTTATCTGCACTCGCTGGGCGCGAAGTATGACTTCAAAAACGGCAACACGCTGGAGCTGGCGTGGGGGGAATCTCCGCATTATCTCGACAAATATTTCGCCAAAGCGGCGCGTCAGACCACGCTGTGGGATAACCCGTTCAGCGTCAGCTGGCAGTTCTACGGCTCGCAGGATCGTACCGGTCGCCATGATGTTTACGATGAGTTTGCCTGGCAGCAGGGCCTGACGCTGGCGTACCAGTGGGATCGCTATCAGTTCCGGCTGGAGGGCAGCGCGGTGCACGCACCGGGGAAACAGGGTTATTACACCGTGGCGATGACGCCGATCTATCCCAACTCCGCGGGCCGCATCGATATGTGGTGGGATTCGCGCTCTGACTTCAACGCCGACGGCGAAAAAGCGCTGTTCGCAGGCCTGATGATCGATCTCAGCGACATCGTCTGGCCGGGCGTCAGCATCGGTGGCTCGTTTGCCTGGGGCTGGGACGGCAAACCGGCGCGCGGCGGCGACTGGTCGCAGCAGCAGCGCCTGACGGAAACCGCCATCAATGGCGATCTGGTGTGGCAGGTGCAGTCCGGCTGGGCCAAAGACACGGTATTTAAGCTGCATCTCACCGCCTACAACAACCATAGCGAAAACCCCAGCTGGGGCGGCGGCTATGGCAACGTTTTCCAGGATGAAAAGGACGTCAAATTCATGATGATTGCCCCTTTTAGCCTGTTCAATCACTCACGACACTAAGGATGATGACCATGAGGATTCGCTTCTCCGCGCTGACCGCAGCGCTGTTACTGGCCGGGCTGGCGCACGCTGAAACCCACGTTTTAATCAATCAGGTCGGCTACGATGTTGCCGCGCCGAAAAACGCTATCGTGCAGCTGACCGGCGACTCGCGCGCTAAACCGCCGGTGAAATTTACCCTGCTGGATAATGAGACCAATAAAGCGGTGCTGAGCGGCACGCTGCAGCCACAGGGTGACGTGCCGGGCTGGGGCGATCGCACCTTCTATCGTGCCGATTTCTCCGGCTGGCAAACGCCGGGCCGCTACGTGCTGCAAACCACCAGCAGCGACGGCGATGTGCGCTCCGGGCCGTTCATTATTGGTGCCGATCTGCTCGAGCGCTATACGCTGTCTGATGTGATTGCCTATTTCAAAAGCCAGCGCGTCACCGGCCTGTTCGATAAGGCGGACCGCAAACTGCCGCTGCC
>NZ_SDFT01000231.1:0-5186 GCF_004916815.1 Pantoea sp. R102 | reverse complement strand
GCTCAATACCGCGCTGAATAATCAGCAGGGTTCCGTTGATGCCGCGGCGCAGGGCGCACAGGGCAACAGTTCGCTGCCTACCGCACCGGCAACGGTCAGCGGCAGCGCTGGCAAAGCGGTCACGCCGCCGGCGGTACGCGCTGAGACGCCACCGCGCAGCCTCGGTGCCAGCAGCAGCCACAAAACCCCGGCTGCCAGCAAACCGGCTGCAGTGAAAGAGAACAAAACGCACACCACCACCGCGCACAACAGCGCACCGGCCAGCAGTGGCGGTGCCAGCAAGTCGCTGCCATCGGGCGGCAACTACACGCTGCAGCTGAGCGGTGCGTCGAAAGAAGCGAGCCTGAACGCCTGGGCGAAGAAACAGAATCTGAGCGGTTATCACGTGTATAAAACCACGCGTAACGGCCAGCCGTGGTACGTGCTGGTGAGCGGCGCTTATGCCACACCGGCCGAAGCCAAACGTGCAGTAGCTTCACTGCCGGCGGAAGTGCGTGCGGCGAACCCGTGGGTTAAACCGCTCAGCCAGGTGAAGAAAGAGAGCCAGTAAGTGATGTGGGGCCGCGCTGCTGCGGCCCCGTTCTAAGCGCAGATCTGCTGTCGGTTTCGCCACAGCCAATAATTAAGATGTAATAGCCACGACAGCATGAAGAAAAATCGCGCTTTCCTGAAATGGGCCGGAGGGAAATACCCGCTGCTTGACGATATCCGTCGTCATCTGCCACAAGGTGATTGTTTAATCGAACCTTTTGTCGGCGCCGGTTCCGTATTCCTCAACACCGATTATGACCGTTATCACCTGGCGGACATCAACGGTGATCTGATCAATCTCTACAATATCGTTAAAACGCGCACCGCCTCGTTTATTGAAGACGCGCGCCAGCTGTTCAGCGCCAGCGGCAATACGGCGGAAACCTATTACGCCCAGCGTACGGCGTTCAACGCCAGCACGGATACCTATCAGCGCGCCGTGCTGTTTCTTTATCTCAACCGCCACGGTTACAACGGCCTGTGCCGTTACAACCTGCGCGGTGAATTTAATGTGCCCTTTGGTCGCTATCGTAAGCCGTACTTCCCGGAAGCCGAACTGTTATGGTTCGCCGAGCGCGCGCAAAAAGCCACCTTTGTCTGTGAATCGTACGATGTTACTCTGGGCAACGCCCCTGCAGGCTCAGTGGTTTATTGCGATCCGCCGTACGCGCCGCTGTCGGCGACGGCTAATTTTACCGCTTACCACACCAACAGCTTTAGCCTGCGTGAGCAGCAGCATCTGGCGGAACTGGCCAGTAAGCTGGCGCAGGAGAGCCGCATCCCGGTACTGATTTCAAACCACGATACCCTGCTGACGCGCGAGTGGTATCAGCATGCGGATTTACACGTAGTTAAAGCCCGGCGTTCCATCAGCCGAAGCATAAGTGGTCGCACTCAGGTTGACGAACTGCTGGCGCTTTTCCGCTAGCCTGTTTCGTCCGCGACCAACGCATCACGCCAGCTCCGGCTGGCGCACAAAATTGGGAGATTCGGATGAAACAATTTTTATTGGCCCCATCAATCCTTGCCGCTGATTTTGCCCGCCTGGGCGAAGATACCGCTAAAGCGCTGGAAGCCGGTGGCGACGTGGTGCATTTCGATGTGATGGACAACCACTATGTTCCCAATCTGACCATGGGGCCAATGGTGCTGAAAGCGCTGCGCGATTACGGCATCACCGCGCCCATCGATGTGCATCTGATGGTCAAACCGGTCGATGCGCTGATTCCGGAATTCGCCAAAGCGGGTGCCAGCTTCATTACTTTCCATCCCGAAGCCAGCGAGCACGTTGACCGTACGCTGCAGCTGATCAAAGAGCACGGCTGTAAAGCCGGTCTGGTGTTCAATCCGGCAACGCCGCTCAGCTATCTCGATTACGTGATGGATAAGCTCGACATCATTCTGCTGATGTCGGTCAACCCCGGCTTCGGCGGCCAGTCCTTTATTCCAGGCACGCTGGATAAACTGCGCGAAGCGCGTCGTCGCATTGACCAGAGCGGTTATCAAATCCGTCTGGAAGTGGATGGCGGCGTGAAGATCGATAACATCGGTCAGATCGCGGCGGCCGGTGCCGATATGTTTGTTGCCGGCTCGGCGATCTTCGGTCATCCGGATTACAAGAAGGTGATCGATGAGATGCGCAGCGAACTGGAGAAAGTTAATGGCTCATTTCACTGATATCCGCGCGCTGGCGTTCGATCTCGATGGCACGCTGGTGCACAGCGCGCCAGGCCTGGCACAGGCGATCGATCTGGCGCTGGCCGATTTGCAGCTGCCGCCCGCAGGCGTTGAGCGCGTCTCAACCTGGATTGGCAACGGTGCGGACATCATGATGGCGCGGGCGCTCAGCTGGGCGCTGGGCCGTGAGCCGCAGGCCGACGAGCAGCGCGACGCGCGTGCGCTGTTCGACAAACATTACGCCGCAACGGTGGAAGCCGGCAGTACGCTGTTTCCACAGGTGCAGGAGACGCTGGCCGCGCTGCACGCCAGCGGTCTGCCGCTGGCCATCGTCACCAACAAACCCACACCGTTTGTTGCTCCGCTGCTGCAGTCGCTCGGCATTGCCGACTACTTTTCTCTGATCATCGGCGGCGACGATGTGGTGGTGAAAAAACCACATCCGGCGGCGATTTTCCTCGTTCTCGGCCGTTTCGGCGTGCTTCCAGGACAATTACTGTTTGTCGGTGATTCGCGCAATGATATTCTCGCTGCCCAGGCGGCGGGCGTGCCAAACGTTGCGATGACCTTCGGCTACAACTACGGTGAGCCGATTGCCACCAGCCAGCCCGATTTAACTCTCGATACTTTTAGCGAACTTTTGCCCGTTCTCGGGCTGTGATTATCAGGACATAACATGAGCAAACCCATCGTTTTCA
Source organism: Pantoea sp. R102 (assembly GCF_004916815.1). Lineage (NCBI taxonomy): Bacteria > Pseudomonadati > Pseudomonadota > Gammaproteobacteria > Enterobacterales > Erwiniaceae > Pantoea > Pantoea sp. R102. The sequence goes on along the minus strand of NZ_SDFT01000231.1, from coordinate 2,280 downwards.
GCGGCGCCCAGCCTTCCGGTGAACTGACCATTGGCAACTACATGGGTGCGCTGCGTCAGTGGGTGCAGATGCAGGATGATTTCCACTGCATTTACTGCATCGTCGATCTGCACGCCATCACCGTTCGTCAGGACCCGGCCGCGCTGCGCAAAGCCACGCTGGATACGCTGGCGCTGTACCTTGCCTGCGGTATCGATCCGGAAAAAAGCACCATCTTCGTGCAGTCGCACGTACCGGAGCACGCGCAGCTGAGCTGGGTGCTGAACTGCTACGCCTACTTCGGCGAGCTGAGCCGCATGACGCAGTTCAAGGACAAATCGGCACGTTACGAAGAGAACATCAACGCCGGTCTGTTCGATTATCCAGTGCTGATGGCGGCCGATATTCTGCTGTATCAGACTAACCAGGTACCGGTCGGCGAAGATCAGAAGCAGCACCTTGAGCTGAGCCGCGATATCGCCGCGCGCTTCAATGCGCTGTACGGCGACGTGTTTAAAATTCCTGAGCCGTTTATTCCGAAGTCCGGCGCGCGCGTGATGTCACTGCTGGAGCCGACGAAGAAGATGTCGAAATCCGATGACAACCGCAACAACGTGATTGGTCTGCTGGAAGACACCAAATCGGTGGTGAAGAAGATTAAGCGTGCAGTGACCGACTCGGAAGAGCCGCCGGTGGTGCGTTACGACATCAAAGAGAAAGCGGGCGTGTCTAACCTGCTGGATATCCTGTCAGGCGTGACCGGTAAGTCGATTGCGCAGCTGGAGCAGGAGTTCGAAGGCAAAATGTATGGTCACCTGAAAGGCGCGGTGGCAGATGCTGTGTCTGAGATGCTGACTGAGCTGCAGGAGCGGTATCATCGTTTCCGCAATGACGAAGCGTTCCTCAACCAGGTGATGCGCGATGGCGCAGCGAAAGCCCGTGCGCATGCCCAGGAAACGCTGAAGAAAGTGTATGACGCCGTAGGCTTCGTGGCGCAGCCATAAGCCGGTTTGCCGGGGCGCAGCACAACGCGCCCCGCAGGCTTTACTTCACCCGATGCAGCGTCAGCTCTGCGCCATCCCAGAATAGCCGCGCATTGCCGTCGGCCAGCACGCTCAGTACCGCGCCCGGTGCCGGTCCCCACGCCTGATTGCCACAGTGCACGTTGAAGCCATAGCGAAAGCTGAAATCACGATCCTGTCCGGCCCCGCTGGCGGCACTCAGGCGCGGTTTGCCCTGGCAATTGTCGGTCGCCGGATTGATGCCGCGTTCGGCAGTACCGCGCGTCCAGCTAATCGCATTGGGTTTAAACGCCACGCGCGCGCCCATAAACTGCGGATCGTTTTTGATGTAAATCTGGCCGTTCTCCTTTTTCGGCGTCACGGCAACCACCTGCCATTCGCCCGTGACCGTTGACCACGTCACCGGGGCGGCACTCACCGCCATGCTCAGCGGCATTAGCAGCGCCGCGGCCAGAGAAATAATGCGCATGGAAACTCCTTGTGATTGATTTGGCTGCTCAGTCTGGCGGCAAAGCGCAGCGCTGTACAGTATTTTACCGCATCAGAACCAGCGCAGCTGCGTGCGCAGGCTGACCACGCGGCCCACAATGATCAGCGCCGGACTGGCAAACTGCTGTGCCAGCGTCGCCAGCTCCTGCAGCGTGGCGCAGGCGACGCGCTGCTGCGGCGTGGTGCCGTGCTGCACGATAGCCACCGGCATCGCTGCGTCCATCCCGTGCCGTAACAGCTGCTGCTGAATTTCGGCCGCCTGGCTGAGGCCCATATAAAACACCAGCGTCTGCTGCTCCGCCGCCAGTTTGCCCCACTCCATTTCGCCGTGCTGCTGCAGATGGCCGGTGACGAAGCGCACGCTCTGGGCATGGTCGCGGTGGGTGAGGGGAATACCGCTGTAGGCGGCACAGCCGGAGGCGGCGGTGATGCCCGGCACCACGCTGAACGGGATGTTATGCTGCGCCAGCACCTCCAGCTCTTCGCCGCCGCGGCCAAAAATAAAGGGATCGCCGCCTTTGAGGCGCACCACACGCTTGCCGCGCTGCGCCTGCTCCAGCAGCAGCTGGTTGATTTGTTCCTGCGGCACGCAGTGATGGCCCGCCTGTTTACCCACGAAGAGGCGTTCGGCATCGCGCCGCACCAGATTAAGGACCGGCTCCGACACCAGCCGGTCATACACCACCACATCAGCCTGCTGGATAGCCTGAAGCCCTTTCAGCGTCAGCAGACCGGCATCGCCCGGCCCGGCACCCACCAGCACGACTTCGCCCTGCTGCGTCAGCGGCGC
>NZ_SDFT01000230.1:0-22074 GCF_004916815.1 Pantoea sp. R102 | reverse complement strand
CGGCACCGGCACCGGCGCCATTGCGCTGGCGCTGGCCAGCGAGCGGCCCGATTGTCAGATTACCGGCTGCGATCGCATCGCCGCCGCGGTTGCGCTGGCGCAGGATAACGCTCTGCGCCTGCACCTCACCAACGCCGGATTTGTGCTCAGCCACTGGTTCGACGATCTGCCCGCCCAACGTTTCGATCTGATTGTCAGCAATCCGCCTTACATTGATGCCGCCGATGAACATCTGCAGCAGGGCGACGTGCGTTTTGAGCCGCTCAGCGCGCTGGTAGCGGAAGAGGCCGGGCTGGCCGATTTACGATTAATCATTGAACGCGCGCCGCACTGGTTGCAGCCGCAGGGTTGGCTGCTGCTGGAACACGGCTGGCAGCAGGGCGAGGCTGTACGCGCGCTATTAACCCGTAATGGCTTTAAGGCGGTTACTACCGTTGAGGATTACGGCGGCAATCCGCGCGTCACGCTTGGACAACTTACTTAAGGAAGCACTATGGCCAGCTGGTATCCGCTGATTAAAAATTTCCATCTGCTGACGGTCGCGATCACCATCACACTGTTTCTGCTGCGTTTTTACTGGCTGACCACCGGATCTGCCCTGCTGCAGCGCCGCTGGGTGCGCATTGCGCCGCACATCAACGATACATTCCTGCTGCTCAGCGGTGCACTGCTGGTGCTGATTACCCACTTTTATCCGTTTACCCCACAAGGAAGCTGGCTGACGGAGAAGCTGTTAGCGGTTATCATCTACATCGCCTTAGGTTCCGTGGCATTGAGTCGTCGCCCGCGCAGCATGGCGACCCGCTGGGTCGCCTGTTTAGTCGCCGTGGTCGCATTATTACTGGTGATTAAACTGGCGATGACCAAAATGCCGTTATTGGGGATAGTATGACCTCGCCAGTGCAACTTGATTACAGTGAAACACCGTTAAGTGAAGCGGTGATTGGCGCGACCTGCGCCATACGCAATGATTTTTCCGCGCCTTCCGTCCAGCAGCAGCTGGCTGACCTGGTTGAAGAGGCGCGGCGCTATGTCAGTAGCGAACAGGATGCGGATCTGCAGCTGGAGAAGCTGCTCGATCTGTTTTACCAGCAGTGGGGCTTTGGCGGTGCCAGCGGCGTCTACAATCTGTCAGACGCGCTGTGGATCGATAAAGTGCTGAAGAGCCGGCAGGGGACGGCGGTATCACTCGGCGTGATTCTGCTGCACATTGCGGATGAGCTAGAGCTGCCGCTGATGCCGGTGATTTTCCCGACGCAGCTGATTCTGCGTGCTGACTGGCTCGACGGTGAAATGTGGCTGATCAATCCGTTTAATGGTGAGACGCTCGACACCCATACGCTGGAAGTGTGGCTGAAAGGCAACATCAGCCCGACGGCAAAGCTCTATTCTGACGACCTCGATGAAGCGAAAACCGTCAGCGTGATGCGCAAAATGCTCGACACGCTGAAAGCGGCGCTGATGGATGAGAAGCAGATGGAGCTGGCGCTCAACGTCAGCCAGGTGCTGCTGCAAATCGACCCGGACGATCCCTATGAGATTCGCGACCGCGGTTTGATTTACGCCCAGCTGGAGTGCGAGCATATCGCACTGACCGATTTGACCTATTTCGTTGAACAGTGTCCTGAAGACCCGGTCAGCGAGATGATTAAAGTGCAGATCCACGCAATTGAACAGAAACAGGTGACGCTGCACTAAGCGTCCCCCGACATTTAAGGAAAGGGCATGACACAGAAAGTAGTGAGTATCGGCGATATCAAGGTCGCAAACGATCTGCCATTTGTTCTCTTCGGCGGCATGAACGTGCTGGAATCCCAGGATCTCGCCATGCGCATCTGCGAACATTACGTGAAGGTAACCGACAGGCTCGGCATTCCGTATGTGTTCAAAGCCTCTTTTGACAAAGCCAACCGCTCTTCCATCAAGTCTTACCGTGGCCCTGGCCTCGACGAAGGCATGAAAATTTTCCAGGCGCTGAAGCAGGCGTTCGGCGTGAAAATTATCACTGACGTGCACGAAAGCTGGCAGGCGCAGCCGGTTGCCGACGTGGTGGACGTGATTCAGCTGCCGGCCTTCCTGGCGCGTCAGACCGATCTGGTGGAAGCGATGGCGAAAACCGGTGCCGTGATCAACGTGAAGAAGCCGCAGTTCGTCAGCCCGGGCCAGATGGGCAATATTGTCGATAAGTTTGCCGAAGGCGGCAACGACAAGGTGATTCTGTGCGATCGCGGCAGCAACTTCGGGTATGACAACCTGGTGGTTGATATGCTCGGTTTCAATGTGATGAAGAAGGTCACTAACAACAGCCCGGTGATTTTTGACGTTACCCATGCGCTGCAGACGCGCGATCCGTTTGGCGCGGCTTCCGGCGGTCGTCGTGCACAGGTTGCCGAACTGGCGCGTGCGGGCATGGCGGTAGGCATCGCCGGTCTGTTCATCGAAGCACACCCGGAACCGAACAGCGCCAAATGCGACGGCCCGTCCGCGCTGCCGCTCGATAAGCTGGAACCGTTCCTGGCGCAGATGAAAGCGATTGACGATCTGGTTAAAAGCTTCCCGGAGCTGGATACCAGTAACTGATTGTTATCAATCAGTAAGATGACGTTGAAACCATCCCCGTCATTGAGCTGTTAAGATATCTCTATTCAGGTGCGCATAAATGCGCACCCTACATTGTACGGTCGCCGTTCATGACGACCGATTCACCTGATGCACATGAATGCGCACCCTGCGCTGTAGGGTCGCCATTCATGGCGACCACTTCATTTAACATCACAGCATAATCGTCAGCAGATAGCCGGCAAACAGGGCCAGATGCGCTGCGCCGTTGAGCACGTTGGTGCGGCCAGTGGAGAACGAGATGTGGCACAGAATCAGCACCGCGCTCATCACCACCATATGCGGCGGCTCAAGGCCGAAAATCAATTGCTGACCGGTCAGGGTGGCGATAATGGTCACCGTTGGCACCGTCAATGAAATGGTGGCCAGCACCGAACCGAAAAACAGGTTCATCGCGCGCTGCACCTGATTCATCAGCACCGCCTTGATTGCACCCAGACCTTCCGGCGACAGAATCAGCAGCGCGACGAGGAAGCCGGTAAACTGCTCCGGTGCGTTCATTTCAGTGAGCAGCATTTCCAGCGAGTTGGCGTTCATCTTGGTCACGCTGATCACCGCAATCAGATGCACAATCAGCCACGCGGTGTGCCACAGCGAGCTGTGCGCGGAAGGCTTACCGTGGTGCGGGTCGCCATCATCGCTCTCGTCTTCATGCTCGTAAACAAACAGGCTCTGGTGGGTTTTGGTCTGAATCAGCAGGAACACGCCGTACATCGCCGCAGAGATCGCCGCAATGATCAGCGCCTGCGCGGTGGTGAAATTGCCGCCGGGCAGGGCATTGGGAAACACCAGCACCAGAATCGCCAGCGGGAAAATGGCAATCATGTACTGTTTCACGCCGGCCAGGTTAACGTACTGGGTGGCAAATTTACGCCCGCCAAGCAGCAGGGCACAGCCCACCAGTCCGGCGGTAACGATCATGATGATGGAGTAGAGCGTATCGCGCATCAGCGCGGGCGCTGCATCGCCGGTCGCCATCAGCGCCGAAATCAGGCTCACTTCCAGAATTACCACTGACAGGCTGAGGATCAGCGAGCCGTAGGGTTCACCTAACCGGTGCGCCAGAACGTCGGCGTGACGTACTACGCTGAAGGCGCTGCTTAAAATCGCTACCAGCGCCAGCAGATTGATGCCGATCACCGGCAGAAGCGCTGTCTGGCCGCCAAAAAAACTCAGCACCGCCAGCGCCAGAATCGGGAAAATCAGCGAATACTCGCTGTGTCGGGTCTTCTCATGTCCAGCCATGCGCCATCCTCTTCGGCAAAAAGAACAAAAACAGGCAATTGCTGCCTGATAAATATAGTGACTCATCTGACGAAGCGCAGTGTAACTTTTCACCACTGCTCACGCAGATTTTTTACGCGTTTTTACTTTTTGTCATTTTTATCTGAATGAAGCGAAATTCGCGTTAATCAGCGAATTAACCCTTTTCATCAGCAGGTTAATGTTGCGTGTTTCTCATCTATCCTGCGTAAAAGGAGGAAGAACAGAACTGAATTATCTGGCCTTATCCTCACTACCCGCCTTTTTTGCTGGCAGAAGTATGAAATAGCAGGTTTGCGTTTTTGCCGTTATCTTCCAGACTTATACAGGGAACCTGAAACAGGAGGAACTATGCCTTATTCATCGAACCGGGAACTGCCGGACAGCGTGCGCCACGTGCTGCCGGGCCATGCGCAAACCATCTACCAAAAGGCGTTTAACAGCGCCTGGGATCAGTATAAAGATGAAGACGATCGTCGCGGTGATGAATCGCGCGAGCAGGTGGCACACAAAGTCGCCTGGGCGGCGGTCAAAAAAGAGTACGCCAAAGGCGAGGACGACAAGTGGCATCCTAAACACTAGCTCCCGCGCGGGCCACTGCGGCCCGCTTCACACTTCTCCGCGCTTCGTTCAAGAATCCTGCCAGGCAGCCGATGCTATTTACAGATAATTTCCCCTTTGTGATCGGGGTCAATCTTGAAACGTTTATGGCAAATGCATTACTGTCTTGTCTTAAGTCGACGCCGAGGGCGCCGCCTGTAAAATCGCAGATTCAGGGAGCCATAACGACAGGAAGGTCAGCGCAGTAGAGGAGATCGCAGTGTTAACCCGGGAATTCTTACTAAAAGCGGATTGCAAAACTTCATTTGGTGATATTGACGAAGCGCTGCTGTGGAGCTGTGAGAAGCGCGCGGCGTCGCTCTGCGCCACGCTTGCCTGTCGTCCCGATCAAAGCCCGGTGTGGATCTTCGGCTACGGTTCCCTGATGTGGAACCCGGTTTTTGAAGCGGAAGAGGTGGCGACCGGACGGCTTGAGGGCTGGCATCGTGCTTTTTGCCTGCGGCTGACCGCCGGACGCGGCACCGTTGCTGCACCGGGACGGATGCTGGCGCTGAAAGAGGGCGGTTCTACCAGTGGTCTGGCGTTTCGCCTGCCGGAAGCGCGCCTGCATGAAGAGCTTGAGCTACTGTGGAAACGGGAAATGATCACCGGCTGCTATCTGCCCACCTGGTGTGAACTGACGCTGGAGGATGGCCGCACGGTTACGGCGCTGGTGTTTATCATGGATCCGCGTCATCCGCTGTATGAAGCCGACTCCTGCCGCAGCACCATTGCTCCGCTGATCGCTCAGGCCAGCGGCCCGCTCGGCAGCAATGCGCAGTATCTGTTTTCGCTGGAACAGGAGCTGGGCAAACGCGGCATGCAGGAAGAAGCGTTAACGCGCCTTGCGGCCGAAGTGCGCGCGCTGCAGCAGAGCGCCGCGCGCGGCTAACCTCAATTACCCGGATTAATCAGCCAGGTGCCCGGCTGGTTAATCGTCAGCATCTGGCTGCGCACCTGACTGCCGTGATGCACTTCAATACGATAGCTGCCTGCCGCCAGATTCAGCGAGGCGAAACCGCTGCTGGCGGGTTTCACATCCTTCGCTTCGCCGTTCAGCACGATATTTTCCCCTGCCTGCAACTGCAGGTAAACCGTCGCCATGGTTGGCGCGTTGCTGGCGGGCGTGCTGCCCGCTGAGGGTGTCGCCGCCGGGGCGCTGCTGGCCGCCACCGGCGGTGCGTCGCTCGGGCGATTGGCTTTCCACACTACGACCACCACGGCAAGTAACGCCACGGCAGCGGCGGCGAGCAGGGCGGGCGACAGACGACGCACATTGCGTGGCGTCACCGGTTCAATCGCGGCGGCAGCATGATTAACCGCCATTACCTGCGGTTCCGGCACGGCCGCTACCGGCTCCGGCACGGGCTGGCTCTCCGCGGTCACCGGGAAGGTCGTCACCAGCGCTTCGACATCGCTCACCGGCAGATCGATCAGCCGGGCAAAAGCATCAATACTCTGTGGCCGGTCTTCCGGCTTCATCGCCAGCGCGCAGTCGATCGCGTGCAGCAGCGGCAGCGAATACCCCTCAGGCTTGCGCTCCACCAGCGGCTGGTAGTTATCTTCAATGCAGCGCACCACGCTGACCGGCGGCGCGTGGCCGGTGATCAGCGTATGCAGCACCGCGCCCAGCGCGTAGATATCGGTCCACGGTCCCTGTTCGACTTCTCCCTCTTCGCTGTACTGCTCAATCGGCGCGAAGCCCGGCTTGAGCATGATCTCGGTTTCATCCGACAGGTTGCCAATCTCTTTGCGCGCCGAGCCAAAGTCGAGCAGCACCGGCAGCTGATTTTCCTGAATCTGAATGTTATCGAGCGAAATATCACGATGCAGGTAACCGGCGGTGTGAATGGTGTTGATGGCACCAAACAGCGGCGGTAACAGACGGCGAATCCACGCTTCGTCAATGCTGTCCGGGCTGGTGAGCTGCCACTCTTTCAGCGTCATGCCGCTGTAGTAGAGCGTGCCCATGTAAGCCGTGCCGTTTTCTTCCCAGAAGCGCAGGACGTGCAGCAGACCGGGATGATTGAAGCGCGCCAGCAGCCGTGCCTCCTGAATAAAGCTGTTGCGTCCGGCATTAAACAGTTTCTGGAAGCGCTCGCCGCGCAGTTCCAGCGCCAGATCCGTACCGCGTACCGCCAGCGACACCGGCATGTACTCTTTAATGGCGATGGTGCGTTCCAGCTGATGATCCCATGCGCGATAGACAATGCCAAAGCCGCCGCCGCCGATCACTTCCTTGATTTCAAACTCGTTAAACCGGTAGCCCGCAGGCAGGGCATTGGGGGTATGATTTTCGTTTGCCGACATAGTGAGCTCTCTGAACACGTCCTGTAGCGCCCCGTCACGCCGGTGACGGCGGGCAACAACCGCTAATTAATTAATGTTACGCCAGGCACCAATTGCCGGATCGGCCAGATCGGCGTGCAGGGTGTCAATCAGTAACACAGTCACTTTTTGCTGTGGCATAAACTGCGGCGACCAGATGCCGCGTAAGCTATCAACCCGCGATTTCACCGCTTCGCTATCCGTGCCGGTGTTTTTATCCATTTTAATCAGCAGCGTGCCGCTGAAACGCCAGACGTGCTGCTGAGCATCAAACGGCAGCACCAGCCAGCTATCACTGGCATCGGGCCGCGTGACAATCATGCGCTGTTTGTTCACCGCTACCACCTCCAGCGGCGTGCGGGTCAGCGTAAGATCGGCGATGGGATAACCCTGCAGGAAGGTTACCGTCTGGCTGCGCGTTTTGCCGTCACTCAGCAGCGTCATCGCCGCCGGACCTTCCAGCCAGCCCTCGGTTGAGCAATGCTGCTGCGGGTTCTCAGGGATAAACAGCGAACCGCCGTTTTCATCCCACCAGGTACGGAAATGGCAGCCGCCGGGCAGGGCGAAGTGCTGCAGCGGCGTGCTGTCGGCCGGACGCGATAAATCCAGCGGCGCCGCGGTATTTGCGCTGGCGCTGGCGGTCGCGTCGTTAAGGATGATCGGCCGCCAGTTCTGCAGTTTTGCCGCGCTGCCGTTAGCCAGCACGCTGCCCTCTTTGCTGGTCATCTGCCAGGGGATCTCATCCAGCAGGCCGCACTGGTTCGCCAGCAGCGTGCCGACGCGCGGCAGGAAGCTGGTAAGAATGCTGGTGTCGCTGCTTTTACCGGACACGATGCGCAGCGGCAGCGTCTCTTTACACCAGTCGTCGGGCGCATTACTGGCAACGTTATCGATATAGACTTCCAGCGAAAGGCTGGGCGAGTAGACCACCCGGTAATCTTCCGCCTGCGCATTCAGGGCCAGTAACAGGGCGGCAACGCCCGGCAACCACAGTTTCATAATGATCCTTGCAATCAATAACGTGACGGCAGAAAACGTGCCGCATCAGCCTGGGAATAAAGCAGCGTCGCGTCCTGCGGTTCGCCAATCCAGATTGCCAGAGCGCTGAGATTGTCGCTTTTAACACTGCGGTTTACGGCCTGTTCCATCAATGCCAGCCACTCTTCGCAGGCGTTCACCATGCGCAGTGCCTGTTCCATTTCGTCGGTGGTGAGGTTGAGCCAGAAACCGTCGGTACAGACCAGAAATGCGTCACCATCGGTCAGCTCAATCACCTCGCTGAAGGTGGCCGGTCGGGCCGGCTCAATACCCAGCGCATTATAAAGTAAATTACTGTTAATGCCGGTATTTTCATAGCCGGCTTCGCACAGCTGCTGCGCCAGACTGTGGTCACGCGTCACCTGATGCAGCACCCCGTGGCGGAAGTGATAAACCCGGCTATCACCGGCGTGAGCCCACCATGCGCGCTGCGTTGTGCGGTCAATAAACAGGGCGGCAAGGGTGGTGCTCATGCGCGAAAAATTCGGATTGTTCCCCTGGGCGCTGACCAGCGTTTGCTGACACTTTTCTATCGCCGCGCGCGTACTCTCCGGCGTGAACGTGTCGCTTTGCTGCAGCTGCGTCAGCAGGGTATCGCGCACCAGCTGGGCCGCATAATCGCCGCCGGGCAGACCGGCCACGCCGTCGCACACCAGAAAACAGGCTTTCTGTTCATCGACTTCGGCACCGGTGCGATCCTGGTTTTCGTCACGCATACCCTGCTGGCAGCGGCTGGCAAACTTCATCTTCATGCGTCTTCGGTCCGCGTCTGGGAATCTTTGTACTGATTCACTTCCATGTCGTAGGCATGCAGAAAGGCTTCACCAAACAGGGTGTGGAAGTCATCTTCAATCTCGCCCGCGGTGCGCTGATAGTGACGGAGAAAATAGTCCCACAGCGCCGCTTTGCGTCCGCCGCTGAACGGCATCTTAGGCAGCACGCCGTCTTTGCGCGCTTCCTCTTCCAGACGCAGCGGATTAAACGACTGCAGCATCGCGGCAATGATGGCGCGAATGCCGGCAATCATCCCCAGCTGATGCGCCTGTAAATCCACCAGCGCATCGCGCACCGCCGCTTCCGGCGGCATAAAGCCAGGCATCTGGCTCTGGTACATCTGCATCAGCACGGTTTTGCCGGAAGGCAGAATTTTAAACGGGTTGTTGGCTTCGTTAAGGATCATCGTCATGTCGGCTTTCACGCCGCGCTTGAGGATGGAGCGCGAAGAGAGCAGGGCAACCGTACCCTGCGAAAACAGGCTGAGCATGCGACCAGTGACGCGCATCTGCTCTTCGGTGATTGGCGTCTGGTGACCATTATTCAGGCCCATGCCTTCCAGCAGCGCGGCGATCAGTTTGTCCTGATCGGCGCCTGCCAGCACGGCTGGCACTACGGGCGCATCGCTTTGCGGATCGATCGCCAGGCGCGCGTCCGGGCGGCGTTCGTGACGCGGACTGTCACTCTGCGGCAGGACTTCCGGTTCCGGCACGCTTTCGTCCTGCTGCATAGCCAGCGGATCGGCGGCGCTGTCAGCAAAAAACGCCAGCGGATCATCCTGCGGTGCGTTCTGACACGCCGGGTCACGCACTTCCAGGCCATATTCGCCAATTTGCAGCGTATCGCCGTGGCGCAGTCGCACCTGCGAGCCGCGCTGCAGCGCCACGCCGTTCAGCACCACTGAAGTGACGCTGCCCTGGTTGGTCAGGCGGCACTCGCCGTCTGGCGACAGGTGCACCAGCGCCTGCAGGCGCGAGATAGCGCGCGATTCGTCGGGCAGCACCAGGTCGTTATCCTGGCTGCGGCCGATGGTCCCGCCGGGCGGGCTAAACGCGACGGTTTTGGCGGGCACATCCGTATTGCACTGCACAATGGTAAATTGCATGAGTCATCCCGTTAACAAGGCAAGCGCACTGGCCTATTCAAACATCGGTGGATAGAGGCCATTACGTCCCGGCTGGGCACCCGCCGCCGGGTTAAACAATAACGAAAAAAGTTGCGCGGTGAGCGGGCCACTGTGTTTATGCGTGGCGTGGGCAAAGCCGTCACTGCGATTACTCCACCAGTAGCTAATGTGCTGTTGGGGATCAAAACGGTCGGCCACTTCACGCCAGCTCAGGGTGCAGGGCAAATCGTCAAAACCAATCACATCCATGATGTCGCTGCGCTGCTTATCCGGCAGCAGCAGCGGAGCCAGCTGCTGAATCTGCGTCTCCAGCGCGTCCGGGCTGTGGCGATCGCGCACCGCCTGCCACAGCAGCGCGCCGAGTTCCTGATACCAGTCGCCGGAGATCGCCAGCTGTGAAGCATGCCACGCGCTGAGCGGAATGCTGTGCAGCGCCAGCAGCGGCCACGCACGGCCGACGCGATCGCACGAGGGCAGCAGACAGCCCAGCTGCACCTGCTGGCGCAGCGGCGATAGCGGCAGGACAAAATTCCATACCGGCGCGCGTAAAAACTGTTGCGTACTGGCCTCTTCCTGCTGATGCCAGTGGATTAAGCCTTGTTGAAACCAGTGGCTCCACGGCGTCACCGTGGCTTCACTGAGCCGCTGGCGCAGAAAATCACCGGTGGCCGGTAATTTGCCATACCAGCCCGGCGCGGTGTAACTCGCCATGGTTACCTCACCATTACTCACTGTGTCCGGTCAATCGCTGCGATACGGTGTGTGGCGCAACCGCCAGCATACGGCCATTCTGACCGGCATTTTTCAGATTTTCCGCAAGCTTACGCATCATCAGCGCATTGTCGCGCGCATAAGGCGAAGACTGAATCTGCTGATCGAGCAGCTGGCTCAGGTGCCAGTCAAGCTGCTGCAGATCGCGCGCGCTGACATTGTCCGGCAGCGTGCGCTGCAGATTTTGCATCAGCCAGCCGCGCAGAAATTCGCCGTCGTAGTTACGCGGCTGATACAACATCTGATAAGCGCGCAGCGCATTGCGGCTGTAGTCATTGTCGGTGCCGGGATCGTCACGCAGCAGGTTGGTAATTTGCTGGGCCACGCGCGGCAGCAGTAAAGACTTAAGCGCATTTTGATAAAGCACCCATGCGGCATCGCTCACCTGGTTACCGCGATACAGTCCAGCGCGCATGGTAAGCGGTGGATTGTCGAGAGAAAAATGCGCCGACAGCGGCAGTTTCACCAGGTTATTTAAGAAGGGTAGCAGATCAAAAATATTATCGGCTGGCTGATGAATAACCTGCTGACTTTGCGCGGTAATCGGCCCGATACGCGCCGCGACCTGATCGAGATAACGCTGATTCTGCACGTAGCTGGTGAGCCACAAACCGGAGAGCAGCACCAGCGCGCCGGTGAGCGCGCCGTAACCGATCCAGTGCAGCAGCCGGTTACGATACTCCCAGTGACGGTTGCTGCCGGCGAGGCCGCTTTCGCGGAACACCAGGTCGCTTAACAGGTCGCGAATAAAGAAGCTCTGGCCTTTGGTACCCGGAATCGGATTGCTGCGGTTAACGCTGTCCCACGCGGCAAGGCTCGACTCGCCGGTATGTGGCAGCTGTAGCTTACGGTTGAGTTCGCCCATGATGCGGTCAAACGGCAGGCCTTCCTGGGTACCGCTGGTGAAGAACAGGCCGCGCGCCGACCAGGCAATCTCATCCTGATGGCGGGAAAACACCACGTCGAGATATTCGTTGAGTAACGGACGCAGCGAACTGAACTCCTGCGGGAACAGGAAGCTGTCGGCGCGCTGGGTGAGATCGCGCTCACCGGCCATCACGTCGGCCAGCTGCTGCTGCAGACGCTGCTCCAGCTGCTGAAAGCGCTCACTAAAACTGCGGTGCCAGTCATCTTTGTGCGGCTTGCCCGGTTCCCACGGAAAGGTGAAGCCCCAGATGGCATCGCGCTGCGGCTTACTCAGGTTGCCGTAAAAGCTCATAAAACCTTTCAGCAGGTCGGTTTTGGTGACCATCACATACACCGGGAAGTGAATGCCGGTTTGCTGATGCAGCTCGACCATGCGGCTGCGCAGCGCGCTGGCCTGGGCGTGACGTGCCTCGGCGGAATCGGTCAGCAGGTCGGCCACGCTGATGGTCATGATCACGCCGTTGATTGGCTGGCGCGTGCGGTAGCGCTTAAGCAGTTTTATGAAGTTATGCCACTCGGCGCCGTCGCGCGCGCGCTGGCTCTCCTGCAGTGCGTAACGGCCTGCGGTGTCGATTAAGACTGCACTGTCGGTGAACCACCAGTCGCAGTGACGCGTGCCGCCGACGCCGCGTACCGCCTCTTTGCCGAGGCTGTCAGTTAACGGAAACTCCAGGCCAGCATTCAGCAGCGCGGTGGTTTTACCGGCGCCGGGCGCGCCTATCATCACGTACCACGGCAGCTGATACAGATAGTGACTCTGAAAACGCGCCAGCCAGCTTTTCTGATGCCGGCGACCAAACTGAGTGCGTTTCAGCCGCAGCGCCGCTTCACTGAAGCGCTGGGTCAGCAGCGTCTCGGTCGCCTGGCGATCGGACGCTTCTTCGTGACTCATCTCCTGCAGGCGATTGAGCAGCTTGCTGTTAAACCAGCCGCGCCAGATGGCGGGAATAAACTGGAACAGCACCCAGCAGAAATAGAGCAGGCCGACCGCCAGCTGGCGCGGGAATACCGGCTCCAGTGGACGGGTATCTCCCCAGCTCCACAGCGGACCGAGCATCCACAGCACGCAGCTCAGCGCCGTGACGCCAATCAGGCCCCACAGCAGGCGATGGGTTAACAGATGTTGGAGTGATGCGCGCATCACTGGCCTCCCTGATGGTTGCCGAGGGTTTCCGGTGCCGCAAACAGGGTGATCTCCACCCGGCGATTGCGGGCGCGGTTTTCATTGCTGTCATTGGGTAAGAGCGGATTGCTGTCGCCGCGGCCTTCGGCTTTAACGCTGTGACCGTCCGCCAGCTGCGTATTCAGCAGTTGCGTAACGGCACGGGCGCGGGCGAAGGAGAATTCATAGCTGGAGGCGAAACGGCCATCCACCGGACGATTATCGGTATAGACCGATACCAGCACCGTGCCTTTTACCGTCTTCATCGCGCTGGCCACGTGCGCCAGCAGCGCGCGGCCAACCTGGTTTACCACCGTACCGTCCGGCGCAAACAGCTTGTCCGCAGGGATGATCACTTTGCTGCCAAAGGCACCATCGCTCACTTCCAGCTGGCCTGCGGCAATCACGTCGTTAAGACGCTGATGCAGATCGAGCAGCGCCTGCGGTGAGGTGGGGCGGCGGCCCGGCATGATTTGCGGCAGCGGGGTTTGATAGATGGCGCGCAGCAGCGGTTCGGCCGCATTGCCCAACCGCCAGTTGAGCCCGCTGTAGATCAGACAGGCAATCAGCGTAGCCAGCGTGACGCAGGCCCACAGTGGCACCATCGGTCGCGTCAGGGTGCTGACCAGCGGATGCACTTCCACCAGCGGCGCGCGCGGTGGTGGTGCCGGGCGGGTTTCCGCAATCAGCTGCGCCAGCCGTTTACGAATGCCTTCACACTGTGCGCGTCCGCTGTCGCTGCCGCGATAGCGCCCTTCGTAGCCCAGCAGCAGGCAGTAGTGAATCACTTCCAGCAGCCATAAATGCTGCTGCGGGCTTTGCGACACGCGCGACAGTAGCTGGAACACTTTTTCGCCGCCCCAGCTTTCGTTATGAAAGGTCACCAGCATGCCATTGCCGGACCAGACGCCGCGCGTGCCCCAGGGGGTTTGCGCCGCCGCTTCGTCCAGCACGCTACACAGGCAGTAGCGTGCACCAATGATCATCTCAAATGGCAAACCCGCCTGCTTGCAGCGTTGCTCGAACTGGCGGATCTCTTCAATCAGCAGCTGACGCAGGCCGGCGGGATCGTCGTGCGTCGCCGCCTGCCGTATACGCACGACGGCATTCAGAATCGGGGCTGCGGCATTCAGCAAAAGGTTATCGTTGCCCGCGACAATGCCATCGCGGGCAAGGGAGTCCTGAGTCATTAAATCTCAATTATCCTGGCAATAACGGAACGGTTAGCCCGCAAAGCAGCGGTGTGCTGCGGGCAATATGCGCCGGATTGCATCATCAGTCTAAGATCCAGGTCGCGGTATCATTGGTGCGGCATGCTTTACTGGCGCCGCCCACGGCCACGCAGACCTGTTTAGTTCGACGGGGACGCGGCCGGTCGCTGCGCAGCGTGGCATCATAGCGGCTGCTCTCCACGCCAGCTTTGGGGGGCACGTAGCCAATCAGCTGACCGCTGGGTTCTTCTGCAATCGCCAGCCAGTTGTGCTCGACGCGACCCAGCACCTCAAAGGTTTGGGCGTTATCCAGATAACGGACCACTTTGCCGCCGTAATCCGGCAGGGTCATCACAGAGGCGGCATACAGCGCGCGAAAGCTCTCATTCACCGGGGTAAATTCACCGGGTGCTGCCACTGCATGACGATGAACCAGTTTTACGCCGTTCACTTCGCTGGTGACCAGGGTGTCATCCGTCACGGGCGGTGGAGGCGCTTTACATCCCGCCAGCGTTAAAGCCGCCAGCAGCGTTAGCAAGAGACTCTTATTCACCATGATCCTCAAATTTTCATCAGTATCGCTGCAGAGTTGTATCCGGCACGCACTCAGCGGGCGGGCAGATTATGCAGTGAGAAGGCCACTAAAAAACAGTCAAATTACAGAAAGATAGTGCTGACTTAAGTCTACCTAAGACTTTTGAGAATTCAAACCATTGCACCGCGGCAAATCCCGTGCTACCGGGCGAAAAAACGCCTTAACGGCACGCCGAGATCGTTCTGGCTGGGACGATAGATAAGCTGCATTAATTTATTTGCGTAAGCAAGCGCGGCTGGTGTGCGGCGCGACATTTGCCCCCTTATGGTGCTTAGGGGAATTGGTAAATAAGATTTATCTATTTTTTCAGATAAAAAAAGATTGCGCGGCGAAACAATTTTATGATTTTCGGAATTTCCGGGCGCAGCCACTTCTTTAACCCAGCCAGTCCGGCACGGCTTTTGCTTGCTCCACCACTTAACCGTATTGCGCAGCAAAGGTCGCGGAACCGTTCGCTGGTGATTGGCCCGTACCAGGTTAGCGCAGGTCCTGATTTCACTTATGGCTAAATAAACCCATCTTTTTCTCGCTTAATCCGCGCTTTAGACCCGAAGGGTTTTGGCATCCTATGCTCAGAATTCCTGCCAGCTGAGGTATGTCGTGGCTGAAGAGAGCAACGAGGACAAAACAGAATCGCCCACCCCCCACCGACTTGAGAAAGCACGGCAGGAGGGGCAGATTCCGCGTTCGCGCGAGCTGACTTCGGTACTGATGCTGCTGGCCGGGCTGCTGATCATCTGGCTGGGCGGCCACAATATGGCGCAACGGCTGGCCAGCATGGTGGCCACCGGCTTCCGCTTTGACCACGGCATGGTCAACGACGATAAAATTATCGTCTCGCACATCGGCAACCTGGTGATGCAGGCGGTGATCGCGCTGCTGCCACTGATGGCCGGGCTGGTGATCGTGGCCATCGCCGCGCCGATGATTCTGGGCGGAATCAACATCAGCGGAAAATCCATCAAATTCGATTTTAAAAAGCTCAACCCGTTACCGGGCATTGCGCGCATGTTCTCCGGTCAGACATGGGCGGAACTGGTGAAGGCGATCCTCAAAGCGGTGCTGGTGGCGCTGGTGGCCGGCTGGTATCTGTGGAGTCACTGGCAGGAGATGCTGCGTCTGATGAGCGAATCGCCGGTGAATGCGCTGCAGCATGGCCTGTCGATGACCGCCATCAGCTGCGCGCTGGTGATGCTTGGTCTGATCCCGATGGTTGGCTTTGATGTGTTCTGGCAGCTCTACAGCTACTTCAAAAAGCTGCGCATGACGCGCCAGGAAATTCGCGATGAACACAAGCAGAACGAGGGCGATCCGCACGTTAAAGGGCGTATCCGCCAGGCGATGCGTGCCGCCGCCCGCCGCCGCATGATGGCCGACGTGCCGAAGGCGGACGTCATCGTGACTAACCCGACGCACTACTCGGTGGCGCTGCAGTATCAGGAAGGCAAGATGAGTGCGCCGAAAGTGATTGCCAAAGGCGCCGGTGACATTGCCCTGCGCATTCGTGAAATAGCAAAAGAGCACCGCGTACCGATTCTGGAAGCGCCGCCGCTGGCGCGTGCGCTCTATCGTCATACGGAAATTGGCCAGTTTATTCCCGGCGCGCTCTATGCCGCCGTGGCAGAAGTGCTGGCGTGGGTCTGGCAGCTGCGACGCTGGAAGCGCGAAGGCGGCCTGATTCCAAACAAACCAAAACATCTGCCGGTCCCGGCAGAGATGGACTTTGCAGGAGAGAACACCAACCATGGCTAATCTGGCCGAAAAGCTGCGTTTACCGGGCAATTTTAAAGACACGCAATGGCAGGTGCTGGCTGGTCCGGTGCTGATCATGCTGATCCTGTCGATGATGGTATTGCCGCTGCCGGCGTTCATCCTTGACCTGCTGTTTACATTCAACATTGCGCTGTCCATCATGGTGCTGCTGGTGGCAATGTTCACCCAGCGCACGCTGGAATTCGCTGCCTTCCCGACCATTTTGCTGTTCTCAACGCTGATGCGTCTGGCGCTGAACGTCGCCTCAACGCGTATCATCCTGCTGGAAGGGCATACGGGGGCTGATGCCGCCGGGCGTGTGGTTGAAGCCTTTGGTCACTTCCTCGTGGGCGGTAATTTCGCCATTGGTATCGTGGTGTTCATCATCCTCGTAATCATCAACTTCATGGTCATCACCAAAGGTGCCGGACGTATCGCCGAAGTGGGCGCGCGTTTCGTGCTGGATGGTATGCCCGGCAAGCAGATGGCAATCGATGCCGATTTGAACGCCGGCCTGATTGGTGAAGACGAAGCTAAACGCCGGCGCACCGAGGTGACTCAGGAAGCGGACTTCTACGGCTCGATGGACGGTGCCAGTAAGTTTGTGCGCGGCGACGCCATCGCCGGCATCCTGATCATGGTGATCAACGTTATCGGCGGCCTGCTGGTGGGCGTGGTGCAGCACGGTATGGATCTCGGCCACGCCGGGGAAACCTATACGCTGCTGACCATCGGTGACGGCCTGGTGGCGCAGATCCCGGCGCTGGTGATCTCGACCGCTGCCGGTGTCATCGTTACCCGCGTCAGCACCGATCAGGACGTCGGCGAACAGATGGTGGGCCAGCTGTTTAACAATCCGCGCGTGCTGATGCTGAGCGCCGGCGTGATTGGCCTGCTGGGCCTGGTACCCGGCATGCCGAACTTTGTGTTCCTGCTGTTCACCGCGGCGCTGCTCGGCCTGGCCTGGTGGTTGCGCGGTCGCGAAATGCAGCCGAAGAAGCAAAGTGAAGCCTCCAGCGTGGTAAAAACGCAGGAGACGCCGGCCACGGTCGAAGCCTCGTGGACCGACGTCCAGCTGGAAGATTCGCTCGGTATGGAAGTGGGCTATCGCCTGATTCCGATGGTCGATCATCTGCAAAACGGCGAGCTGCTCGGGCGTATCCGCAGTATCCGTAAAAAGGTGGCGCAGGAGGTCGGCTTCCTGCCGCCGGTGGTGCACATTCGTGACAACATGGAGTTGCCGCCGGCGCGCTATCGCATCCTGATGAAGGGCGTGGAGATTGGCAGCGGCGATGCTTATCCGGGACGCTGGATGGCGATTAACCCGGGCACGGCGGCGGGCACGCTGCCGGGTGAAGCGACGGTTGACCCGGCGTTTGGCCTTGCGGCCATCTGGATCGACAGCGCGCTGAAAGAGCAGGCACAGATTCAGGGCTACACCGTAGTGGAAGCCAGTACCGTGGTGGCTACCCACCTTAATCACCTGATCGGACAGTACGCCAGCGAGCTGTTTGGACGTCAGGAAGCGCAGCAGCTGCTGGACCGCGTCACCCAGGAGATGCCAAAGCTGACGGAAGATCTGGTGCCGGGCGTGATTACCCTGACCACGCTGCATAAAGTGCTGCAAAATCTGCTGACCGAGCGCGTCTCGATCCGCGACATGCGCACCATTATCGAAACGCTGGCCGAACATGCGCCGGTGCAGAACGATCCGCAGGAACTGACCAGCGTGGTGCGCGTCGCGCTGGGCCGCGCGATTACCCAGCAGTGGTTCCCGGGCAACGGCGAAGTGCAGGTGATTGGACTGGATGCCACACTGGAACGTCTGCTATTGCAGGCGCTGCAGGGTGGTGGCGGTCTGGAACCGGGTCTTGCCGATCGACTGCTGATGCAGGCGCAGGCCGCGCTGCAGCAGCAGGAGATGACCGGTGCGCCTCCGGTGCTGCTGGTTAACCATCCGCTGCGGGCGCTGCTGGCGCGCTTCCTGCGCCGCAACCTGCCGCAGCTGGTGGTGCTGTCCAATATGGAGCTGACCGATAACCGGCAGATCCGCATGACTGCTACCATAGGCGGCAAATAATGCGCGGCGTGACGCTCTCATGGCTGCTGGCGGCGCTGCTGGCGCTGCCGCTAACGGGCAAAGCCGCCAGCGGTGCGTGGCAGGCCAGCGCCAGCGGCCCGAGCCTTGGCGTGCGCGGCAACTGGCTGCTGTCGCCGGCGCTCAAAGCGCCTTCAGCGGCTGCAGGGACTATTTCGCTGGTAAACTGGCGCTACACGCTGAGCCGACCGGCGCCATCCGGTCTGCTGGTGCGGCTGTGCGCCAGTCAGCGCTGCGTGGAGCTGGACGGCGCCAGTGGCAGCACGCGCGGGCTCGCCAACGTGGCAGCCGATGAAACGCTGCATCTGGCTTTCGGCTTTCAGGGGCAGGGGGCGTTGCCGCCCGGTCTGCGGGTGGTGAGCAGTGAAGTGATGGTCAATTACCAATAGCAAATAGCCAATAGCCAATAAAAAACCCGCCGCAGCGGGTTTTTTTAGGCTTACATTCGCTCGACGGTTTTGATGCCCAGCGTATCCAGCCCCTGCTTCAGGGTTTTCGCCGTCAGCGCAGCCAGCTGCAGACGGCTGTTGCGTACGTTTTCCTCTTCGGCGGAGAGAATCGGGCAGTGCTCATAGAAGCCCGAGAACAGACCGGCCAGATCGTACAGATAAGCACACATCACGTGCGGGGTGCCATCGCGCGCGACCTGGGTGATGGTCTCTTCAAACTGCAGCAGACGGGTCGCCAGCAGCGCTTCGCGCTCGTCAGTCAGGATGATATCACCGTGCAGGCTGTCTGCCTCAATGCCCGCTTTACGGAATACTGAGAGCACACGCGTGTAGGCATACTGCATGTACGGCGCGGTGTTGCCTTCAAACGCCAGCATGTTGTCCCAGTCGAAGATGTAATCGGTGGTGCGGCTTTTCGACAGGTCGGCGTATTTCACCGCGCCGATGCCGACCACTTCCGCCAGCTCTTTCAGCTCTGCCGCGCTCATCTCCGGATTCTTCTCGCTGACCAGCGCATGGGCGCGCTCAACGGCTTCATCCAGCAGATCGGAGAGTTTGATGGTGCCACCGCTGCGCGTCTTAAACGGACGGCCATCTTTGCCCAGCATCATGCCGAACGCATGGTGCTCCAGCGGCACTGACTCCGGCACGTAGCCCGCTTTGCGCACGATGGTCCACGCCTGCTGCAGATGCTGATGCTGGCGGGAATCGATGTAGTACAGCACGCGATCGGCATGCAGCGTTTCGTAGCGATATTTGGCGCAGGCGATATCGGTGGTGGTGTAGAGATAGCCGCCATCCTTCTTCTGGATGATCACGCCCATCGGTTCACCTTCCTTGTTTTTGAACTCATCAAGGAAGACCACGGTGGCGCCTTCGCTGG
The DNA here is from genome assembly GCF_004916815.1 of Pantoea sp. R102. Lineage (NCBI taxonomy): Bacteria > Pseudomonadati > Pseudomonadota > Gammaproteobacteria > Enterobacterales > Erwiniaceae > Pantoea > Pantoea sp. R102. The sequence goes on along the minus strand of NZ_SDFT01000230.1, from coordinate 2,478 downwards.
TCACTGCCAGCCCTTTTTCGCGCAGATCGGCGACGATGCCCGGCAGCATGTCGTTATACAGGCTTTCACCCATCACATCCTTACGCGTCAGGGTAACGTTGAGGCGGTCATACACCTGCTGGTTCTGACTCATGGTGATATCCACCAGCTTTTTCCACATGGCGCGGCAATATTCGTCGCCACCCTGCAGTTTCACCACGTAGCCGCGGGCGCGCTCGGCGAAGGCTTCGTCTTCGTCATAGGTGCGTTTCGCTTCGCGGTAGAAGGCTTCAAGGTCAGCCAGCGCGATATCTTCATGGTGCTCGTTCTGCTGCTTCTCCAGATAGGCGATCAGCATGCCAAACTGTGTGCCCCAGTCACCGACGTGGTTAGCGCGGATGACGTGATGACCGAGAAACTCCTGGGTGCGCACTGCGGCATCACCGATGATGGTGGATCGCACGTGACCGACGTGCATCTCTTTCGCCACGTTGGGCGCCGAGTAGTCAATCACGATAGTCTGAGGTGTCACTTCGCTGACGCCCAGGCGTGGCAGCTGCAGCGCCTGCGCGGCCTGCTGTGCCAGCCACTGGCGGTCGAGGAAGATGTTGATAAAGCCGGGACCGGCGATGTCGACTTTGCTGGCGATGCCAGCCAGATCCAGATGCTGAACTACCTGCTCAGCCAGCTGGCGCGGCACCTGACCGAGCTTTTTCGCCACGGCCATGATACCGTTCGCCTGGTAATCGCCGAACTGCACTTTTGCAGACTGACGAACCTGCGGTTCGCAATCGGCCGGTGCGCCTGCCGCCACCATCGCCTGACTGACTTTATCGGAAAGAAGAGCCTGAATATTCACCGCGTTACCTTCATATGCTGAAAAGGCCCGCCAGCTGAGGGCGAGCCGATGTCGTCATCCCGCGTGCGTGTCGGGACGGAAAAAATAAGAGGGGAAGTATACGTGAAATGTTGGGGTGCGTCAGCAATCGGTTATGGCTGCCGGTGGACGCAGGCCCGCGCGCCGGTTAACGGCGGCGCGGGTGGCGACGGGGATTTTTAACGCTTTTGTCTTCACGCACCTTCCAGTGGCGGGAAATTGCAAATCCCATCAAGGCTATCAGGACCGCGACAACAATGAGCATAGACATAGGGCCATTCCTTGTAGTTGTGAAACCCAAATTTATAAGAAAGGGTCAGCTACTGCAATTGATTGACGGGTAAATAAGAGTTATCTCATTGTATTAACTATTGTTAATAATAACAGTTGGTTAAGGCGCTTTTATAAAGTAACGTGTGGACCTGATTACGCGATTAATCCGAAAGAGAGGGGCGATTTATGCGGTTTTTGAAGGTTTCTGGCGTGAAATCGGATGAATCCGAGCATTTTGTCAAGCGAAAGCTGCGGCAGCCCTGTTTTTTTATTGATTAAAAGATCTGAACTGAGTTTGAGGTATTTAACGTATGAATCTGGATTTTCCTTCAGAACTGAGTGACTTAAAACAAGACCTGTCCCGATTTGAACAGGCTTTGCAACATTTTGCGTCACGCCTCGGCCTTGACCTCACGCAGCATGAGGCGGACCACGTGGCGGTGCGCTGTCACCAGTTCGCCACGGCAGAGCGCTGGAAAGCCGGGTTACTGCAAATCGGCGATCAGTTTTCCGAAGCGATGATCAACGGACGGCCGATCTGCCTGTTTAAGCTGCATGAGCCGCTGCGGATAGCGGGCTGGCAGGTGGATGTGATCGAGCTGCCGTGGCCTGGTGAGAAGCTGTATCGCCATGAAGGCTGGGAGCATGTGGAAATTGTGTTGCGCGGCGAGCCGGAAACGCTGGGCATGCGTGCGATGGCGTTGCTGGCAGATGAGGCGCTGACGCAGCCGGGCATCGCGTTTAAAACCAGCACGCCGCAGGGCGAAAACGAACGTCTGCCCAATCCGACCTTAGCGGTGACGGACGGGCAAACTACCATCAAGTTTCATCCGTGGCGGCTGGAGGAGATCGTTGCCAGCGAACAGGCTTAGCGCCGCGCTGCCACCGCCTGCTGCAGGCGCGATACCGCCTGCTGCAGGGTGGCGTGCGTGCAGCCAAAGTTGAAGCGCACGAAGCGATCGTCGCCGAAATCACGGCCCGGCGAGAAACCGAGACCGTGTTTTTCGAAATACAGCGCCGGGCTGGCGACATCCAGCTGGCTGGCGTCAATCCAGCCGAGGTAGCTGGCCTCTGGCGCGACCATGCTGAGTTCCGGCAGCGCATTCACCTGCTGCACCAGCCAGTCACGATTGGCGCGCAGGTAAGCCAGCTGGTCTGCCAGCCACGCATCACCGCCGCGCCATGCGGCTTCCGCCGCTACCAGCGCCAGAATATCCACGCCCGGTACGATGCCTTCACGCACCTGCTTAAAGCGTTTCCGCAGTTCGGGATGAGGGATAATGGCCATGGACGCACCCAGCCCTGCGATGTTGAAGGTTTTAGACGGCGAAATCAGGGTAATGCTGCGC
>NZ_SDFT01000022.1:0-18114 GCF_004916815.1 Pantoea sp. R102 | reverse complement strand
CCAGCATGCTGGCGTGCAGCACTACGCGCCGGGTGGGATAAGTCAGCACCGCGTGGAAGTAATCGGTGGTTTGCGCGCCCGGACGCAGTTCAGCCATGTCGACGTTGATCGCCACCGGCGGTCCAAACAGCTGCAACGCCTGGTCCAGCACGTGCGGTCCAAGATCGAACCAAATCCCGCTGCCCGGGCCTTTCATTTCGCGCCAGCGCTGACGCACTTCCGGACGGAAACGGTCAAAGTGCGACTCCAGATAGCGCACCTCGCCCAGCGTGCCGTCGTTCAGCAGCGTTTTCAGCGTCAGGAAATCGCTGTCCCAGCGGCGGTTATGGAACACTGACAACAGCAGCCCTTTGGCTTTGGCCAGCTGGTCGAGCTCGCGCGCCTGTGACAGTGTCACGGTAAACGGTTTGTCGACCACCACATGCTTGCCGGCATTGAGTGCCGCTTTGGCGAGCGGGAAGTGGGTGTCGTTAGGGGTAGGAATTACAATCAGGTGCAGCGTCGGGTCATCCAGAAGCGCCTGGGGATCGGCCACCACCTGCACCGACGGCCAGTCAGCGTGCACTTTACTGGCATCGCTGCTGGAGATCGCCGCCAGCTCAACGTCTGGCGTACCGGCGATCAGCGGCGCATGGAAGGTTTTGCTGGCAAATCCGTAGCCGATCAGGCCGACACGTAGTTTATCGCTCATTCTCATTCCTCTTGTTCGTGACCTGACTGATTTAAGACGAATCAGTCAGTAAGAACAAGGCGGAATCACCTGAAAGCTCAGGAGATCGCACTCCGTGCCGGTTGCCAGCTCTCCTGGGCCACCAGCGCGTCGTGCGCATCCTGACTGCGGCGGCGGAAATCGCTCGGACTGACGCCCACCCGCTTGCGGAACACGCGCGAGAAGTAGAGCTGGTCGTCGTAGCCGACCTCGCGCCCCACCGAGGCGATCGGTTCCTGAGTGGTTTGCAGCAGCAGCTTGGCGCGGATCACCCGCTGATCTTCGCGCCAGCGCAGCAGGTTGATTCCCATCTGCTCGCGGAACAGGTGGGCCAGACGCGACGGCGACAGACAGACGTGGCGCGCCACTTCCTCGATTTTCACCTCGCTGGCCAGATGATTGGTGACGTACTGGCAGGCTTCAATCACGCGTGGGTCGCGAATTTGCTGATGGCTGCGCGGATCCTCTTCCACCGCACGCAGCAGCAGGCGCTCCAGCAGATTCATCGCCAGCTCCTCGGCAAAGCGACGTCCGGAGTTGTGCGTCTGTTCGATGCTGGCAAACAGGCGGTCAAATTCGGCGCGCAGCGCTTCCGGCAACCGCAGCCGGCCAACGCCCTGGTTCTGATCCTGCCACTGCAGCCAGTCGGTCCAGTAGGCGCGTGGACGGAAATAGACCCAGCGATGATGCCAGCACGGACTGTCCGGCGCGCGGCCATAGTAGTGCGGCGTTTTCGGCTGAAACAGCAGCAGGTCGCCTGGCTCGCAGTCAAAAGCTGACTCGCCGTCAAAGACCCGTCCCTGACCTTTGATGGTCAGATTGAGGATGTAACCTTTCATGCCGTGCGGGCGATCGATAAAAAAATCGAGCTGATCGCCGGCGTTGATCGGCGTCAGTCCTGCCACCAGCCAGGCGTTAAACGGATAGCCCGGCAGTAAGGGATTTTGCTGCTCACTCGGCGCTTCGCGGTGGTACATAAGGATCTCCCGGTTCGCGTGATGTCAGGGCGCAGCGTTGCGGCTGCGCCCGCGGGATCAAGCGGTTCTGCTCTTTTGTTTGTAACGGTCAAAAATCACTGCCGCTAACAGTATCAAACCGCGCACCACATACTGTGAGAATGGCGAGATATTCAATAAATTCATCGCATTCTCGACGGTACCCAGAATCAATACCCCGGCGACCACGTAGGAGATCTTGCCAATACCGCCCTTCAGCGACACGCCGCCCAGCACGCAGGCGGAGATAACGATCAGCTCATAACCGAGCGAGGTCATCGGCTGACCGCTGGTCATGCGTGAAGCCAGGATAATGCCGGCCGCCGCTGATACCAGCCCGGAAAGGATAAAGATGATGATGCGCGTGCGCACCACCGGCACCCCGGCCAGCCGCGCCGCTTCCTCGTTGCCACCAATCGCCAGCGTGTTGCGGCCAAAGGTGGTTTTGTTCAGCAGGAAACCGAACACGATCATGGTGGCGATGGTCAGCCAGATCGGTGCCGGCACGCCCAGCCAGTTGGCGTAGCCGAGGGTGAAAAAACGTTCATCCTCAATCCCCACCGCTTTACCGTCGGAGAAGATATAGGCCAGGCCGCGCACAATCTGCATGGTCGCCAGCGTGGTAATCAGCGCGTTAATCTTCAGACGCGCAATCACGAAGCCGTTAACGAAACCGGTGGCCATACCGAGCAGCAGGCCGGCGGCGACGCCGATCCACAGGCTTTCGGTCATGTTAATCACCACGGCGGTGACGACGCCAGCGCAGGCAATCACCGACGCCACCGACAGGTCGAAATCGCCGGAGGCGAGGCAGAACAGCATGCCGCACGCCACCATGCCGGACATCGACATCGCCAGGCCCAGCCCTTTCATGTTGATAAAGGTGCCAAAATTAGGCACGAAGATGGCGCAGACGATAAACAGCAGCGCAAACACCACCAGCATGCCGAAGTTGTCCCAGATGCGCCCGAGCTGCAGGCCACTGCGCTGCACCGGTGGCGTATTGGACGTGGTAGATGAAGCCATTTTTACTCTCCTTTACCTCAGGCCACGGCGGCCGCTTGAGTGGTTTTCGGCATGGCCAGGCTCAGCGTCAGCTGCTCCGTGGCGGCGTCGTGGGGCAGTTCACCGGCAATCTCACCTTCGCGCATTACTACGATGCGGTCGGCCAGTCCCATCACTTCGGGCAGATCGCTGGAGGCAAACAGCACCGCGATCCCTTTGTTCGCCAGCTGATAAATCAGGTTGTAGATTTCATGTTTGGCGCCGACATCAATGCCGCGCGTCGGTTCGTCGAGCAGGATCACGTTCATCTCCTCCGACAGCCAGCGGCCCAGAATCGCCTTCTGCTGGTTGCCACCGGACAGATTCATGATCAGCTGATGCGCGCCCGGCGTTTTGATGTTCAGCGAGCGAATGTGGTGGTCCGCGTTTTTCGCTTCCCAGCCCGGCTTGATCAGACAGCCGGCACTCAGGTTGTGGCGGCGCGCGCTGATATTGATGTTCTCGCGCACCGAGTGCACCGGGATGATGCCTTCGGCTTTGCGATCTTCCGGGCACAGCATGATGCCGGCGCGGATGGCATCAATCGGTTCGCGGATGTTGAGCTGCTTACCGTCCAGCGTGACCGTGCCTGCGCGCAGGCGGGTGGCACCAAACAACCCTTTCATCAGTTCGCTGCGGCCGGCACCGACCAGTCCAAACAGACCGACAATTTCTCCGGCGCGCACCGTCAGCGATATCGGCATCCGCACGCCTTTCGCTTCCACCTTGTCCAGCTGCAGACGCACGGGGCCCAGCTCACGTGGCGCGTAGCCATAGATATCTCCGAGGTTGCGTCCGACCATCGCCTCCACCAGATCGTCATGGTGGGTATTGGCCATGTCCGTAAAAGTGCGCACGTAGCGCCCATCCTTAAACACGGTAATGGCATCGCTCAGCGCGAAAATTTCTTCCATACGATGCGAAACGTACAGCACCACCCGGCCCTGCTCGCGCAACTGGCGAATCACGCGGAACAGATGCTCAATTTCGCGCGCCGACAGCGAACTGGTCGGCTCATCAAAGGCGATGATGCGCGCGTTGCGCGCCAGCGCTTTGGCGATTTCGACCATCTGCCACTGGCCGAGCGACAGGTATTTCAGCGGCATGTCGGGATCGATATCCATGCCAAGATTTTTCAGCTGCAGACCGGCTTCGTAACGCAGCAGCTTGCGATTAACCAGCCCGCGCTTGTGCGGCAGCTGGCCAAGATAGATGTTCTCCGCCACGCTCATTTCCGGTACCAGATGCAGCTCCTGGTAAATGATCGCTACACCGGCATCCAGCGCATCAACGGTATTGCTGAAGCTTTTCGCTGTGCCTTTGATGCGGATTTCGCCGCCGCTGGGCTGATAGCTGCCGCTGAGGATTTTCAGCAGCGTGGATTTGCCCGCGCCGTTTTCTCCCATCAGCGCGTGCACTTCACCGGCGCGGCACTGAAAAGAGATATCCTGCAGCGCTTTCACGCCAGGGAAGGTTTTGCTGATGCCATGAAATGACAGAAATGCTGGATCCGTGTTCATGGGAACTCCTGAGCCTCTATATTTCGCACCGTAGCGGCGTTGACTGCGCACATTTACCCCGGTCACTGACCTCAGTAAGCTCCCGGGGATAAACGTGCCTGCCGCCTTGCTACAGCACGAACTATGCCGGCTGCCTGTTAATTAACATCACATTGAGGACGGCTTAAAACCGACTTACATCAGCCCTTTCTTCGCCAGCTCGGTTTTGAAATTGTCGCGGGTGATCAGCACCACGTCGGTCACTTCGGTGAATTTCGCTGGCTCCTGCCCTTTGGTCACCCAGTTGTAGAGCATTTCGCTGCTCTTATAGCCGTGCACGTCCGGGCTCGGCAGCAGGGAACCGTAGAAGCCGGTTGGCGCGCCTTTCGACAGCTCGCTTACCGCATCCACGCCGTTGATGCCGATGCCGATCACGTCCGGTGCCTTGAAGCCCTGGCCTTCGGTGGCGCGCACGCCGCCCAGCACGGTGTTGTCGTTCATGCCGACAATCAGCCAGTGCTTCACTTCCGGATGCTGCACCAGCAGCGAGTTACCGGCGTCAAACGCGCCCGGGATATCGTTAGATTTGGTCGGCACCTGATAAATCTGCTTCTCCGGGAAGCCGGCGGCTTTTAGCGCGGCCATTGAGCCACCGGTGCGGCGGCGTGCGGTATCCAGTTCGTTAGCAGTAATCGCCATCACGGCGGTTTGCTTCACATCCCAGCCGCGTTTCTGCATCTCTTTGTACAGCTCCTGGCCCTGACGCTCGCCGATTTTGGTCGCCGCCATCATCACCAGCGGTACGGTATCCATCGGCTTGCCTTTGGCGGTGACAAACTGGTCATCCACGGCAATCACTTTCAGGTCATAGCTGCGTGCTTTGGCAACGATGGCCGAGCCCAGCTTGGGATCCGGGGTACAGATGACAAAGCCTTTGGCACCGCTCGCCGCCAGGCTATCGATAGCGTTCAGGGTTTTTTCACCGTCCGGTACGGCAATTTTGATCACTTCAAAGCCAAGATCTTTGCCGGCTTTATCGGCGAATTTCCACTCGGTCTGGAACCAGGGTTCCTCCGGCTGTTTGACGAGAAAACCGAGTTTCATGGTCTCGGCGATAGCGGATTGTGACATAAGCGCGGCGAGGCCTGCGGCCGCCAGTGCTTTAGTGAATTTATGCATGATGCTCTCCGGCACAATGGTGTTTTATCGCTGTTATCAACGAATCGGTGTAAACGCTACCAATCAGATTTCACGTTCGGGTACAGCGCAAAATCAGCGCGTTAGCTCAAAGGTTGTACAAAGGCTGTGCAAACGCTGGGCTAGTTGTAGCGGGAAAAGCGCGGAAAAATGTAGAGCGGTATCACATCCCAAAACGATGACTAAATCCTCCATATATTCAGCAAAATTAACCGGACATTAACTTTTGCTGTCGATCACACAACCCCGCCGATGACAGAAAAGTGCATATTCTCAGCCGTTGATGACTAACCGCCGCCCGCTCCCCATTCCAGGATAGAGCGAGACAACTCACACAGGAGAATCCCGATGAGCGCGGGTGCCATAACAATTGGGCTGGATTTCGGCAGTGACTCGGTACGGGCGCTGGCCGTGGAGTGCCACAGCGGTAAAGAGCTGGAGAAGGCGGTGGTCAACTATCCGCGCTGGGCAAAGGGTGAATTCTGCGACGCACACGCCAACCGCTTTCGTCATCATCCTCAGGATTATATTGATGCGCTGGAGCAGGCCATCGTCAGCGTGGTGCAGGCGTTAAGTCCGGCGCAGCGCGCCGCGGTGGTGGGTATTGGCGTCGATTCTACCGGCTCGACGCCGGCCCCCATCGATCGCGACGGCAACGTCCTCGCGCTGCGTCCGGAATTCGCCAGCAATCCCAACGCCATGTTTGTGCTGTGGAAAGATCACACCGCCATAGAAGAAGCCGAAGAGATCAACCGCCTGTGCCGCAGCGGCCAGTTCACCGACTATACCCGCTACATTGGCGGCGTTTACTCCTCCGAATGGTTCTGGGCCAAAATTTTGCACGTGTCGCGTGCCGATGCCGCGGTGCGAGAGGCGGCGGTGTCGTGGGTAGAGCTGTGCGACTGGGTGCCCGCGCTGCTGAGCGGTACCACCGCACCGGCCGATCTGCGGCGCGGACGCTGCGCCGCCGGGCACAAATCATTGTGGCATCCGGAGTGGCAGGGTTTACCGCCGGCGGCGTTCTTTCGCGCGCTCGATCCCATGCTGGTGGAACAGCTCGATTCGCCGCTGTTCAGCGATACCTTTACCGCCGATGTGCCGGTCGGCACGCTGTCGGGCGAATGGGCGCAGCGCCTCGGTCTGTCAGAACAGGTGGTGCTGTCCGGTGGCGCCTTTGACTGCCACATGGGCGCGGTTGGCGCGGGCGCACAGCCGTACACGCTGGTGAAAGTCATCGGCACTTCGACCTGCGACATCCTGATCGCCGACAGCGAACAGGTGGGCGATCGCGCGATCAAAGGCATCTGCGGTCAGGTCGACGGCAGCGTGATGCCGGGCGCCATCGGCTGCGAGGCCGGACAATCGGCGTTCGGCGACATCTATGCCTGGTTCAGTCGCCTGCTCGGCTGGCCTTTGCAGCAGGCGGCGCAGCGCCATCCTGAATTACAGCCGCAGCTGGCCGCGCTGCAGCAGGATTTGATCCGCCAGCTGACCGACGCCTGGGCGGCAAATCCGCAACTCGATCACCTGCCGGTGGTGCTGGACTGGTTTAACGGTCGCCGCACGCCGGACGCCAACCAGCGCCTGAAAGGCGTGATTGCCGACCTCAACCTCGGCACCGATGCGCCGGCGCTGTTCGGCGGCCTGATTGCCGCCACCGCCTTTGGCGCACGCGCCATCATGGAGTGCTTCGAGCAGCAGCAGATTCCGGTGCAGAACATCCTGACGCTCGGCGGCATTGCGCGCAAATCCCCTGCCATCATGCAGGCCTGCTGCGATGTGATGAACCGGCCGCTGGACATTGTCGCTTCCGATGAGTGCTGTGCGCTGGGCGCGGCGATTTTTGCCGCCGTTGCCGCCGGCGTTTACCCCGATGTGCCGGCGGCGCAGCAGGTGATGGCCAGTCCGATTGCCGTCACCCTGCAGCCGGACAGCCAGCGCGTGGCGACTTATCAGCAGCTTTATCAACGTTATCAACACTGGTGCCAGGCGGCTGAACCGCAGTACGCCGCGCGCGCCGCATCCGCTAAGTAAAGGAGCGATGAATGGAACAGAAAGTCTGGTTTGTGATTGGTACACAGCATCTCTACGGAGCGGAAACCCTGCGCCAGGTTGAGCAGCATGCGCGCCAGGTGATGGACGGCCTGAACCAGGCCGGTACGCTGCCGGTGCCGCTTGAGCTGAAGCCGCTGGTGAAATCACCGGATGAAGCGCTGGCGCTGTGCCGCGAGGCCAATCACGACAGCCAGTGCGTCGGTATCATTACCTGGCTGCACACCTTTTCGCCGGCAAAAATGTGGATTGGCGGACTGAGTATTTTGCATAAGCCGCTGCTGCAGTTTCACACCCAGTTCAATGCGGAAATTCCGTGGGACAGCATGGATATGGACTTTATGAACCTGAACCAGACCGCGCACGGCGGCCGTGAGTTCGGCTTCATTGGCGCGCGCATGGGTCTGCAGCACAGCGTAGTGACCGGTCACTGGCAGGATAAAACCAGCCAGCAGCGTATCGCGCGCTGGATCAATGCCGCCCTGGCGAAGCAGGCCAGCCAGCAGCTGAAAGTGGCGCGCTTCGGTGACAATATGCGCGAAGTGGCGGTCACCGAAGGCGATAAAGTGGCAGCGCAGATTCAGTTTGGCTATGCGGTTAACGGCTGGGGCGTCGGCGATCTGGTTGAGGTGGTGAACAGCGTCAGCGACGGTGATGTCAACGCGCTGGTCGACGAATATGAGAGCCAGTATCTGTTCAGCGCAGCGGCGTCTGTAAACGGCGACAAGCGGCAGAATGTGCTGGATGCCGCACGCATCGAACTGGGCCTGAAACGCTTCCTCGATAGCGAAGGCTGTAAAGCCTTTACCACCAATTTCCAGACGCTGCACGGTATGACCCAGTTGCCCGGTCTGGCGGTTCAGCGCCTGATGGCTCAGGGCTACGGTTTCGCTGGTGAAGGCGACTGGAAAACCGCCGCGCTGCTGCACATCCTGAAAGTACAGGCCGGCACGCGCGCCGGCGGCACCTCGTTTATGGAGGATTACACCTACCACTTCGCGCCGGGCAACGAGCTGGTACTGGGCTCGCACATGCTGGAAGTGTGCCCGTCGATCGCCAAAGAGGAGAAGCCGCTGATTGATGTGCAGTTCCTCGGCATTGGCGGTAAAGCCGATCCGGCGCGTCTGATTTTCTCAACGCCGGCGGGTCGCGCGGTGAACGCCAGCGTGATCGACATGGGCGACCGCTTCCGTCTGCTGGTCAACGTGGTCGATACCATTGAACAGCCGCAGGCGCTGCCGAAGCTGCCGGTGGCACGTGCGCTGTGGCGCGCGCAGCCGTCGCTGGCCACCGCTTCTGAAGCGTGGATCCTGGCGGGCGGCGCACACCATACGGTGTTCAGCCAGGCGCTGGATGTCGAGGACATGTACCTGTACGGTGAACTGCACGGCATTGAAGTGCTGGTGATTGATGACGAGACGCGCCTGCCGGCCTTCAAAGATGCGCTGCGCTGGAACGATGCGTACTACCGCCTGAAACGTTAATAGCCTGAAATGTTGAAGCAAGCCGCGAGGGTATCGCGGCTTTTTTTATGGCGAAACTGCGGTCCAGTCAACAACGGCAGGCGTTACGTAAAGCCAGCGTGAATACCTCCCTGTCGCCCCGGCCGCCTTGATCTCCTTAATGCAGGTTGGTTGCGCTTTTACCGGAGCCGAATTTGCATCAGCCATTAAGCGTCGTACTGACTACAGCAATGACAGTCCCACTTGCCCCATCAAGACCAGCCCGAATAGCAAAGCGTCCGCGCCAGGGATGGCGCGGCCGATCGGCATGGATGCGGGGTTTCTTTGCGATCGGGCTGGCCTTAATGGGGCCGGGCACCCAATTAACAGCAAACCCACCAAACTTTCACGACTCTGAGCGCTAAAACAGCAACCCCACCCAACATCCACGAATCTGTGCATAAAAAAAGGTGCGCCAGTTTGCGCACCTCTTAAAACACACTCATGCGATCACGACTAAGACGTTAAACGCTTAACCGGCGCGTTCTGCTGGCGGTCCCACATCACCGTCAGCAGACGCTGCAGCGCAATAAAGGCAAACAGCAGGATACCGATGGCGATTTTGGTCCACCACGAACTCAGCGTGCCGTCGAAGTTAATCCATGTCTGAATCAACCCCTGAATCAGCACCCCAAACAGCGTGCCCAGCACCGTACCGACGCCCCCCGACAGCAGCGTACCGCCAATCACCACCGAAGCGATGGCATCCAGCTCGACGCCCAGCCCGGCCAGCGCGTAGCCGGCCGAGGTGTAAATGGAAAATACGATGCCTGCCAGCGTCGCCAGCGTGGTCGACAGCATATAAATCTTAATCGTGGTGGCGCGCGTCGACACGCCCATCAGCTGAGCCGACGTCAGATTGCCGCCAATGGCGTAGACCTGATTACCGAAGCGCGTACGGTGCGCCAGCAGAATGCCCCCCGCCACCACCACCAGCATAATCACCGCCAGCAGGCTGAGACGTCCGCCGCCCGGAATTTTCCACGCCAGGCTCGACAACGTGGTATACAGCGGATGATCGATAGGAATCGAGTTCTCCGACACCAGATAGCTGCAGCCGCGCAGGAAAAACATCCCGGCGAGCGTGATGATAAAGGCCGGGATTTTTAATGCATCAATCAGCCAGCCCATCATGGCACCAAACAGTGCGCCTGCCGCCAGAATCAGCGCAAAGGCCAGCAGCGGATCGACATGGTAGTCGCCGATGATGCGCGCCAGGAACACGCCGGTGAAGGCGATCACCGCGCCAACTGACAGATCGATGCCGCCGGACAAAATCACAAACGTCATGCCGACGGCGATGATGCCGAGAAACGCATTATCAGTGAGGATGTTGCAAATCACCCGCGTTGAGGCAAAGCCGGGGAACTGGCTGAGGCAGAACAGGTAGCCTGCGACAAACACCAGCAGGGTAATCATTAACGGTAAATGACGCTTGATCATGGTTTACGTCTCCCCTTCAGCATGGCGATAAAGCGCGGCGACTGCAGCAGCAGTACGCACATCACCACCACCGCTTTCACCACCTGGTTCAGCTCCGGCGGAAAACCTGACAGCAGGATGCCGGTATTCATTGACTGGATTATCAGCGCGCCAACCAGCGACAGCACCAGGTTAAAACGCCCGCCCATCAGCGAGGCGCCACCAATCACCACCGCCAGAATGGCGTCCAGCTCCAGCCACAACCCGGCATTATTGGCATCGGCACCGCGAATATCGGCGGCGACAATCAGCCCGGCTACCGCCGCGCACACGCCGCTGATGGCATAGGTGGACATCACCACCAGCCAGCCGGTCACCCCGGCATTGCGCGCCGCGCGCAGGTTGATGCCTACCGCTTCGATGAACAGGCCAAGCGCGGTTTTGCGCGTCAGCAGCCACACCGCCACGGCCACCAGCAGGGTAATCCACACCGGTACCGGCAGCAGCCACAGCGAACCGCTGCCAAACCACGCGAGGCTGTCACTGTTAAAGGTGACGATCTGTCCCTGGGTGATCAGCTGCGCGATGCCGCGCCCGGCCACCATCAGAATCAGCGTGGCGACAAACGGCTGAATCTTCAGCAGGGCCACCAGCACGCCGTTCCACAGGCCGCACAGCAGCCCGGTGCCGAGCGTGGCCAGAATAATAAAACTCAGGCTGTGCCCCGCCACCGTCAGCGTCGCCGCTGTCGCGCCGGCAATCGCCATTACCGCACCCACCGACAGATCGATCCCGCCGGTGGCGATCACCAGCGTCATACCAATCGCCAGCAGCGCCACCGGTGCGGCGCGGTTGAGAATGTCAATCGGGCTGCCGAACAGCCGCCCGTCCTGAATGTGAATAGCAAAAAAGTTATTCGCCACCAGGCTGTCGATCAGCAGCACCAGAATCAGCGCGACGATCTGCGGCATGCCCGGCGGCAGCTTCGGCTTCCGCCGTTCCGGTTTTTCGTGTGTCATAGGCGATTCAAGCATGTTGTGCTCCTCCGTCCGCGATGGCGTTGACGATCGACGCCACCGACAGCTGCTCCAGCGGAATTTCGGCGACCTGCTTCAGATCGCGCATAATCAGCACGCGATCGGCATAGCCCACCAGCTCTTCCAGTTCAGAGGAGATGACCAGCAGCGCCAGTCCGTCGGCGCACAGGGATTCTATCAGCCGAATGATCTCGGCGTGGGCGCCTACGTCGATACCGCGCGTCGGCTCATCCAGAATCAGAAACTGTGGTTTAGTCACCAGCCAGCGTGACAGCAGCACCTTCTGCTGGTTGCCACCCGACAGCAGCTCCACCGGCTGGTCGGCGTGCGGCGTACGAATACCCAGGCTCTTGATAAAACGCTCGGCTATCGCCTGCTGCTCACGGCGTTTGATCGGCCGCAGCCAGCCACGCTGCGCCTGCAGCGCCAGAATGATATTTTCCCGCACCGAGGCCGCGCCGATGATGCCGTCAGTTTTACGATCTTCCGGGCAGAAGCCCATGCCGAGACGCGAGGCTTTGGCCGGCGTGCGGATGTGCTGCACTTTGCCTTTGATGGTGGCGGTACCGCGATCGGCGCGGCGGATGCCAAACAGCACCTCGGCGGTCTCGGTGCGCCCGGAGCCGAGCAGTCCGGCCAGCCCCACCACTTCGCCCGGCCGTACCTGCAGGCTAAACGGTTCAATGGTGCCTTTCTTGCCGTAATCCTCAAACGACACCACCGGCTGATTGCTGCGTAACGTGCTGCCCTGGCGCTGCAGTGCGGTTTCCAGCAGCTCTCGCCCCAGCATCAGCTTGATCAGCTCAATCTGCGGCAGCGTAGCGGTGTCCCGCGTGGCGATAAACTGGCCGTTGCGCAGTACGGTAATCCGGTCGGTAATGCGGTACACCTGGTCGAGAAAGTGGGTGACGAAAATCAGGCTCATGCCTTTGGCTTTCAGCTGCGCCATCAGGGTAAACAGCATCTCCACTTCGCTGGCATCGAGGCTGGCAGTTGGTTCATCCAGAATCAGCACCTGCGCGGAGAGATCGACCGCGCGGCAAATCGCAATGATCTGCTGCATCGCCACCGAGTAGTGGCCAAGCGGCCGCGTGACATCGAGTGCAAAACCGTAGTTGCGCATCAGCGCATCGGCGTCACGCACCATACGCTTACGATCGATCATGCCGAAGCGGCGCGGCTCGCGGCCAATGTAGAGGTTATCCGCCACCGACATATTCGGCAGCAAATTCACTTCCTGATAAACGGTACCAATGCCCATCTGCTGCGCATCGGCGGTGCTATGCGGCGCAATCACCGCGCCGTTGAGCGTAATGGTGCCGGCATCCCGCGTATAGACGCCGGTCAGCACTTTAATCAGGGTCGATTTCCCCGCGCCGTTCTCACCCAGCAGCGCCATAATTTCGCCCTTGCGGATGCTGAACGACACGTTATCCAGCGCTTTGACGCCGGGAAAGCCTTTGCTGATGCCGTTGAGGCTCAGCAGGGGTGTTTCATCGTAACTGCTCATCCGATTCTGCCTCGCTTACGTCATAAAAACCGCCCCGAAGGGCGGTTGCGGGGATCAGTAACCCATACCTTTTTTCTTATCCAGCTCCGCCTGGGCGTCAGCCGGTAAGAACAGTTTCGATTCGGTTTTGATGATTTTCGGTGGCAGCGTGCCGTCTTTTTTGAATTTCTCCAGCGCGTCAAATGCCGGGCCGGCCATGTCTGGCGTCAGCTCAACGTTGGCATTGGCCTCGCCGGCCAGCATCGCTTTGTAGATATCCGGTACACCATCAATCGAGCCGGTAAGAATATCTTTGCCCGGTTTCAGGCCGGCTTCTTTGATCGCCTGGATGGCACCGATCGCCATGTCGTCGTTATGCGCATACACCATGCAGATGTTTTTGCCGTTGTTCTCGGCTTTGATGAAGCTCTCCATCACCTCTTTACCCTTACTGCGGGTAAAGTCACCGGACTGCGAGCGAATCACTTTGATGTTGTTGTGACCGGCGATAGCTTCGGCAAAGCCTTTCTTACGGTCGATCGCCACGCTGGCACCGACGGTACCCTGCAGTTCCACCACGTTACACTGCTTGTCACCGACGGTTTTCACCAGCCAGTCACCAATCAGTTTGCCTTCCAGCACGTTGTCGGCCGTCACCACCGCCATGTACAGCGATTTATCTTTCACCACGATGGCGCGGTCCAGCAGGAACACCGGGATTTTGGCGTCTTTGGCCTCTTCCAGCACCGGTTCCCAGCCAGTCTGTACCACTGGCGCGATGAAGATGGCGTCAACGCCCTGAGCGATAAACGAGCGCACCGCTTTGATCTGGTTCTCCTGCTTCTGCTGACCATCGGCAATTTTCAGGGTGATACCGCGCTTTTGCGCTTCACTTTTTGCCACGTTGGTTTCGGCCGAACGCCAGCCGGATTCAGAACCGACCTGAGAGAAGCCCACCGTCATGTCGGCAGCCAGAACCGATGTGCTGAGTGCGGCGCTGACCATGGTGGTCAAGAGTAAACGTTTCCACATAATTTTCATTCCTCTGAAGGGAGTGTGCTGTAGGGGTACAAACGCGCTTCAAGCCTGGCGCAATTGCGCTAAAACAAGCGCGACACACCTCACAAAACAGAATGAATTAAAGGGGTTACGCGTATCAGCGTGTCAGACAGCTGACTCAGCTTATGGACAAAACGCCTGAACTTTATGTCAGTGGAGGTTAAATAACTGTAATAAACAGAAGCGGTTATGACCGCAGGCACTGGAAACGATTACAACGGATACGTAAAGAATGGTTATTCATGCAAGCGGCAGGCAATGTTCTGTTTTGTGATAATTCGCACACTTGCAATTTGACGTTTCATCACAGCTGCACCATTCTGCGCAACCCGATGCAGATTAATCGCTTTTCTCAGCCGCTGCGTTTCGAAATAAGCGCAACAAAAGTGCGAAAAATAGCGTCTGGAATACCGCTTAAGGCACCTGTTAAATTTTCTCACCAGCCCCCGGTTAACGGGGCCAAAAACGGGCCTGACGCGCAGAAAAATGCGCGTTAAAAAAGATAAAAGCGTAAAAAAGTCCCTTTTGATGAGCGAATTAGCGCACGTTGTCTGAATTTTGAATTTTTTTAACCGCGGTGTCTGGACTCTGGCCGCGTGCTCCCTATACTTGAGCACTTCCCCGTTCTTTATCTTTTATGGCAATCATGACTGCGCTCGATTACCTGCTGAAATTTCGTAAAGTGAATAATCTTGAGAGTCTGGAAAAACTCTACGATCACCTCAATTATTCGCTCACTGATGATAACGAGATCATCAATATGTACCGCGCCGCCGATCACCGCCGTGCTGAACTCGCCTCAGGTGGCCGTCTGTATGACCTCGGCTGTGTGCCGAAATCCGTCTGGCGCTACGTGGTGTAAAGCGCGCTTATCCCTGTTTCTGCCCCTGGTGCGCTGTCCGAATCGGGCGTGACCCGTTTGGACATGGTACGCTCTGCCTCGTCTTTTTTCTTACATCAGGATGAACAACATGTCCGAATCGGTAAACCCGCCGCGTATTGCCGGCTGGCTGCTGCTGCCGCTGGCCTGGCTGATTATGACGATGCTGACCAGCGCGCTGGTGGTGGCGCTCTATCTGCGGCCGCTGTTTGACACGGAACTGCGCACCACGCTGTTTTCTCACGCCAGTATTTTAATGACGCAGTGGCTGGTGTCTTTACTCACCGCCGCCGCGGTGTGGCTGTACAGCATCTGGGTGTGCTGGATCTTTTGTCAGCGTTCGCGCCGTCTGCCACGTCACTACATTCTCTGGCTGCTGATGACCGTATTGCTGGCGCTGAAAACCTTCGCTTTTACGCCGGTGGCCGATGGGAAAGCGATCCAGACACTGCTGCTGGCCCTGCTCTCGGCGGCAGTCTTTGTGCCCTACTTCAAACGCTCACAGCGGGTAAAACAGACCTTTATTCAGCCCTGATGACGCTCTTTTCGTCAGGAATTTAATTCTGAGTGCTCTCAGCCAGCGCACGAATCGCGCAAAGGTTGAGATGCACCTCTCAATTCCGGATAATAAACGCCTTTCGGCTTCCAGGTTAAAAAATGACCGATTACTTACTGCTCTTTATTGGCACCGTGCTGGTGAACAACTTCGTGTTGGTCAAATTCCTCGGCCTTTGCCCTTTTATGGGCGTGTCAAAAAAACTGGAAACGGCCATTGGCATGGGACTTGCCACCACGTTCGTCATTACGCTGGCGTCGATTTGCGCCTGGCTGGTGAATCACCTAATTCTGCTGCCGCTCGATCTGGTGTACCTGCGTACCATGGCCTATATCCTGGTGATTGCGGTAGTGGTGCAGTTCACCGAAATGGTGGTGCGTAAAACCAGCCCGTCGCTGTATCGCCTGCTCGGTATCTTTTTGCCGCTGATCACCACCAACTGCGCGGTGCTGGGCGTGCCGCTGCTGAGCGTCAACCTCAACCACACGTTCCTGCAGGCGGCGCTGTACGGCTTCAGTGCGTCACTCGGCTTTTCGCTGGTGATGGTGCTGTTCGCTGGCATGCGTGAACGTCTGGTGCTGGCCAACGTGCCGGCACCGTTCAAAGGAAACTCCATCGCCCTGATCACCGCTGGCCTGATGGCGCTGGCGTTCATGGGCTTTACCGGTCTGGTGAAATTCTGATATGACCGCGATTTGGATTGCTATTGCTGTTCTGGCGGCGCTGGCACTGGTGTTTGGTGCCCTGCTGGGCTACGCCTCGCGCCGCTTTGAAGTAGAAGAAGACCCGATTGTTGAGCAGATCGATGCGATTCTGCCGCAGAGCCAGTGCGGCCAGTGTGGCTATCCCGGCTGCCGTCCGTACGCCGATGCGGTGGGCAATAACGGTGAAGCCATTAACAAATGTGCGCCGGGCGGCGAACAGACCATGCTGAAGCTGGCCGAACTGCTCAACGTTGAACCGCAGCCGCTGGACGGCGGCGCGGAAGTGCTGACGCCGGTTCGCACCGTGGCGTGGATTGACGAAGCCAACTGCATCGGCTGCACCAAATGTATTCAGGCCTGCCCGGTTGACGCCATCGTCGGTGCCACGCGCGCCATGCATACCGTGCTGAGCGATGTCTGCACTGGCTGCGACCTGTGCGTCGCGCCCTGTCCCACCGACTGTATTGAGATGCGCCCGGTTGCCACCACCACGGCCAACTGGAAGTGGGATCTTGACACCATACCTGTACGGGTGATCCCGGTAGAACATCATGCTTAATCTGTTATCACTGCTGCGCAAAGAGAAGCTGTGGGATTTCGCAGGCGGCATTCACCCGCCGGAAATGAAAACTCAGTCCAGCGGCACGCCGCTCAGCCAGCTCCCGCTGCCTGAGCAGTTCATCATTCCGTTGAAACAGCATATTGGCCACGAAGGCGAAATCTGTGTCGCGCCGGGCGATAAGGTGCTGCGCGGCCAGCCGCTGACCTTTGGCAGCGGCCGGATGCTACCGGTGCACGCGCCCACTTCCGGCACCATTGAAGCCATCGCGCCACACATGACCGCGCACCCTTCCGGCCTGTCCGAGCTATGCGTTTTCCTGCGCGCCGATGGCGAAGACCGCTGGATGCCGCTCGATCCGCAGCCGGACTATCGCGCGCTGGGTCGGGACGCGGTAGTGAAACGCATCCACGATGCCGGTATTGCGGGCCTCGGCGGCGCAGGCTTCCCGACCGCCACCAAACTGCGCGGCGGACTGCGCGGCGTCAACACGCTGATCATCAACGCCGCCGAGTGCGAACCTTACATCACGGCGGACGACCGCCTGATGCAGGATTGTGCGGCCGAAGTGCTGGAAGGCTGCCGCATCCTCGCCTGGGTGCTGCAGGCGGAGCGCGTGCTGATTGGCATTGAAGACAATAAGCCGGAGGCGATTGCCGCGCTGAAACAGGCGCTGGCCGGTGACCGTGAGCTGCAGCTGCGGGTGATCCCAACCAAGTACCCTTCCGGCGGTGCCAAACAGCTGACCAAAATTCTCACCGGGCGGGAAGTGCCGCACGGCGGACGCTCCACCGACATTGGCGTGCTGATGCAGAACGTCGGCACCGCCTGGGCGGTGAAGCGCGCCATTGTCGATGGCGAACCGATTACGGAACGCGTGGTGACGCTGACTGGCGAGGCCATTGCCCGGCCGCGTAACGTCTGGGGCCGTCTCGGTACCCCGGTAAGCCATCTGCTGCAACAGGTCGGTTTCACGCCAGGCGCACGCCAGATGGTGATCATGGGCGGGCCGCTGATGGGCTTTACCCTGCCGTCCCTCAACGTGCCGGTGGTGAAGATCACCAACTGTATTCTGGCACCGTCGGCCAGCGAGATGGGGCAACCGCAGGAAGAACAGTCCTGCATCCGCTGCAGCGCCTGCGCTGACGCCTGCCCGGCAAAACTGCTGCCGCAGCAGCTGTACTGGTACAGCCAGGGTGGCGATCATGATAAAGCGCGCGCCCATCACATTGATGACTGCATTGAGTGCGGTGCCTGTGCGTATGTCTGTCCCAGCAATATTCCGCTGGTGCAGTATTACCGCCAGGAAAAAGCCGAACTGCGCGCCATCGATCTGGAGGCCAAACGCACCGCCGAAGCCAAAGCACGCTTTGAAGCGCGTCAGGCACGCCTTGAGCGGGAAAAACTGGC